>JBEAQO010000213.1:0-10003 GCA_041163825.1 Actinomycetota bacterium
CCTCGCACGCACGGACGAAGCGCCCCGCCCGATCGACCTCGTCGCCGACGGTGTGGTCGTAGGGCGTGACGTCGGCGACGACACGATCGTCCTCGTCGGCCATCGCGACCCCGAGGAGCAGGCGGTCGAGCCCCGCCCGCCACGTGTGCGCACGCTCGGCCGGCTGGCCCTGCCGCGCGCGATGCCGCTCGTCGATGCCCCAGCGGATGCCCAGCTCCTCGACCCAACCGACGAAGCGAGCGAGGTCACCGGGTTCGAGCCCGAGGGCCCGCGTGACCACCGGCCGCCCGAGCAGATCGATCACCTGGGAGGCCGTGACCCGTGACGGCACGAGGGCGAGCAGCTCCTCCAGCACGGCACCGACCTCGTTGACGTGGCCGATCTCGCGGTCGGCGACCACGATCGGGAGCCGGGCACCGTGCCCCACCGCCGAGAACGCCGGGGCGAGCGCGACCGCGGCCGCCTCGACGTCCGGGCTGACGATCAGGATGTCGCGCGGTTCGAGGCCGGGATGCCGGTCCATGAGGCCCAGGAGGGCATCCCGCAGGACCTCGGCCTGACGCGTGAGGCCGTGGCAGACGTGCACGCGGACGCTGTCGTCGTCGGGTGCGAGCACGTGCGGCGCCGGCGGGTCCGGGCCCGCCAGCTCGACGTCCTCGCGGACACCGGATCGAAGCACCTCGAGCAGCCGCGCCGGGGCCCCATGGTCCGACGCCGCGTGGACCACCTCGCGGGGTGCGGGATCGAGCCCCCGCACGAGGGCGATGGTCCGGTCCGCCGCGCGTCCGGACGCGACGAGCAGCGGGTGCCGCGGGGCGGGCGGCACCGCCCCTGCCGCGGTCGCCTCCCACCGCGCCGGGGACGCGGTGACGAGGTGGAGGTGCACGGGCAGTCGCGCCCCGAGCGCGATGAGCAGGCGCAGGTGGCGCTCCTGGACGACCTCGAAGCCGAAGAGGTCGAGGCGGGAGGGGAGCACCGGTGGGAGCGGTGCCGCCGAGGCGAGCACGTCGACCGCCGCGTCGAAGCGCGCGACGGGATCGCCGAGCCGTCCCACCAGCGCGCGCCACAGGGCCGGCTGCCAACGGTCCCGCCGGTCGAGCTCGCTGCCGTCCGGCGCCACGTCCGAGCCGCGCGCCCACGCGCGAAGGAGCCCCGGCGCGTGGACGACGTAGTGATCGAGGACGTCCGCGATGCTGCGCGCGAGCTCGAAGGACCGGCGCGTCAGGACGCCCTCGGCGCGAAGGTCCAGCGTCTCGGCGATCCGCTCGGTCCCCTCGACCCCGACCTCGAGCAGATCGAGGACGCTCCACACCGAGCGCTCCGGCGCCCACGGGTCGGGCTCCGACGGGGCGAGCGGGAGCGATGCCGCCGCCGCGTCGAAGGCGGGCCCGGCGACCGAACGGCCCTCCGTCGCCGCGACCAGTCCCGCGATGACCCCCCCGAGGAAGGGGAGCCGCACGTTGGCCGCGATGCCGCGACCGGCGGGATCGATGGAGCGGGCGATGCGCTCGCGCAACCACCGCGCGACACCGCCGGTCTGGACCACGACGTCGATCGGCATCATCGGGTCCGGCGGCAGCGTCTCGCGCAGCCCGACGACGAGGGCGTCGGCGAGGGTCGCGAGATCGGCCGCACGATGGACGACCAGGCCCGTTCGCGACGCTGCCGGGCTCACGCGCACCCCCTTCCGCCCTCGGTCATCGACGCGCCCCACCCCCCGGCTGCCGGGACCCCGTGGACGGGGAGGGACGCTAGCGACGAGGTGCGACCGGTCCGACGGCGACGGCGACCGGCCCCTCGCGCCGACGCACGCCCTAGGGTGCGTTCCGCACGCCGGCGGACGCGCTCGGCGGCCCGACCCCCCGGTAGGCCCGATCGAGGGAACCCCCGTGCGCCTCTCCCCCACGTTCGTGCGCACGATCGAGGAGTGCAACCTGCGGGCGCGCTGGTCGCGCATCGATGCGGCTCCCCGTGAGGTCCCGCCGGCGGACGCGGCGCTCCGCTACGGCACCGCCGCGCACGCCGCCCTCGAGACGCTCGTCACCGCCGTCGTGGCCGCCGGCGCCGTCGCCGACCTGACCGAGGACCTCTGGCGCCAGCGCACGGCCGCAGCGGTGTCCGAGGCGGTCGACGAGCACGGCCCCTTCCCGAAGGACGTCGTCGAGCGCCTGCATCGGATCGTGTCCGACCACGCGGAGGACCTCGCGACCCTCGATGCTCGCGACGTCCTCGGGGTGGAGGTGCCGCTGCGCTGGCGAGCGGGTACCGACACGCCGGTGATCGGCTTCGCCGACCGCGTCGATCGCATCGATGCCTCGACGGTGCGCGTGACCGACTACAAGACCGGCCGGCGGGCCTTCACGGCCGACGACGTCCAGGCCTCGCTGCAGCTGCAGACCTACGCCGTCGCTGCCGCGAGCCGGCACCGGTGGGCCGAGGCGGTCGAGGTCGAGGTCGCCCAGCTCGATCGTCGGGAGCGCGAACGAGCACGCTGGAGCGCCGAGGAGCTCGCCCGGATCGCCGAGGAGCTCGCCGAGCGCTACCTCGCGGCCGACCGCCGCATCACCGAGGGACCCTGGGAGGCGACCGAGGGCGACTGGTGCCGCATCTGCGAGTTCGCCACCCTCTGCCCGGCGAAGGGCGGCGAGCCGGCGCCGGGCACGTGGGACCCCCGCATCCCCGGGATCCGGGACGCGCACCCGCGCCTGCCCGGCCTCGACGATGCCCCGACGGGGGACTCGGGTGACCCGGGGTCGCCAGCGCGCTGAACCGAGCGAACGCCCGAGCCGCTCGCGGCCGTCCGCGGGCTCAGGCCGACGCGCCCGCGGCCTCGTGGATCGCCCGTGCGACGACGAGGTCCTCGTAGGCGTGCCCGACCGACGCGAAGAGCGTGCGCTGGTCGGGAGCCGTCCGACCGGGTGCCCGCCCGCTGACGAGCTCGGCCAGGTCGGCGACGATGTCCGCTCGTCCCCAGGTGCCCGCCGCCTCCGCCTGGAGCAGGTCGCCCTTCTCCGTCAGCGCCGCCTCGCGCGTCTCGACGACGACGCGACAGGCGCCGACCGCCGCGGCCTCGAGCTCCGCGAGGTCCGGGCGATAGGCGCCGATGGCGTTGACGTGCACGCCCTCCGCGAGGTCGGCGAGGCCGAGCACCGGCGTCACCCCCGTCGTGCACGCGCAGATGAGGTCGGCCCGGACGAGGTCCTCGCTGCCCGCGGGGCGGACCCTGACGTCGAGCCCATGGTCCCGCACGTGCTCGACGAGCGCGCCGAGCGCCTCCGGCCGTCGCGCGACGACGGCGACGTCCCGCAACGGTGCGACCGCGGCCATCGCGAGCACGTGAGCCCGCGCCTGGGCGCCCGCACCGATCACGACGAGCCGTGAGCTTCCCGGGCGAGCGAGGTGCTGCGTGGCGAGCCCCGACACGGCCGCCGTGCGCAGGTCGGTCAGCGCCGCGCCGTCGATCGTCGCGAGCGGTTCGAGTCCCGGTGGGCCGAACAGCGTGTACGTGGCCGATACCAGCGGCAGACCCCGCTCCGGGTTGTCGGGGACGATCGTGACCAGCTTCGCCCCCGCCCATCCATCAGCGAGGATGGGCATCGCGAGGAACGTCCGGCCGTCCTCCTCGAGGTGGAGCCGTTGCGGTGCCGCGGCGAACGGCGCGGCACGGAGGGCGGCGGAGAGCGCGTCGATGGCCCGGGTCATCGGGAGCGCTCGCCGGACGACCTCGGCATCGTGGTGGACCGTCATCGTGCGACCCCTGTCCCTCCCGACGCCCGGCCGGGTCCCGCATCCGGGCTCAGATGATGTGGCGTTCCGTCACGACCCGCCCGCTGAGGAACCGATCGACCCGGAGCGGGTCGATCGGGATCGTGTGCGCGCGGCCGTCGACGAGTTCCTCCCGGATGGCGCGCGCGACCGCGGGCGCCTGCTGGACGCCGTGCCCGGAGAAGCCGCAGGCGTTGAGCCAGGTCGGGTCGGCGGGATCGGCGCCGAGCACGGCGTTCTCGTCCGGGGTCTGCTCGTAGTAGCCGGCCCAGCAGGCGCCGCGGTCGAAGGTCTCGTCGGCGAACCACGGGAAGCGTCCCACCGCGGCATCGAGCGTGGGTACGAGCCAGTCCCAGTCGATGCCGGCATGGAAGCCGGGGACCTCGTCATGATTGGAGCGCCCGAACAGCAGGCGCTCGCCCTCGCTGCGGTAGTAGAGGCCGGTCGTGAGGTCCACGGTCAACGGGGTGGTCGCCCGGCCCTCGCGCGCCGCGGTCATGAAGACCATCCGTCGCATCGGGACGACCGGCACGTCGCGTCCGGCGAGCGCGCCGACCGCGCCGGCCCAGGCCCCGGCCGCGTTCACGACCGCTCCCGCACGCACGCCCGTCGTTCCCGCCGGCGAGGCGCATCGCAGGAGCCAGCCGGCGTCGTCCCGGTCGAGCGCGACGACCTCGGTGCGCAGGCGCAGCACGGCGCCCCCGCGCCGTGCCGCGTCGAGGTAGCCGAAGGTGATGCCGTGCGGATCGACGACACCGTCGATCGGACCGTACGTCGCCCCCGCGAGCCCGTCGGTCACGAGACCGCCGACACGGCGCACCGCCTCGTCGACATCGAGGACGTCGACCGGCGCACCGAGCTCGCGCTGGATGCGCACCCCCTCGAGGTGGCTCGCCCACGCATCCACCCCCACGAGCAGGAGGTAGCCGACGGGTCGGTAGCCGGAGTCCACCCCGAAGCGACGTTCGAAGTCGGCGTAGACCCCGATGCTCGCGAGCGAGAGCGCGACGTTGGTCGGTTCGACGAACTGGACCCGAACACCGGCAGCGCTGTGACCCGTCGAGCCCGTCGCCGGCGCCTCGGCGCGCTCCAGGACGACCACGCGAAGCCCCGCCTCGACCAGCTCGTGGGCGCAGGCCGCTCCCATGATCCCCGCACCGATGACCGCGACGTCGAAGCGTGCCCCGACCTCGACCACGCGGCCCGACCTCCCGCTCCGCCCGGTCCCCGGCCGCCGAGGAGCGGCTCGGTGGCGGTGCGACGGCTCCCAGCACCTCGGCATGGCACCCTATCCCAGCGTCGCGCACGGGCCGACGGGCGACCCCGGACGTCGTGGGCGATCACATCGGAGGAGCACCGGATGTCGGGTTGGAGCGGCGAGGGGTCGCCACGCACGGCCGGCGCGGTCGAGCCCGACGGTCGCGGCGCCCCCGACCCGGCGGCGCTCGCCGAGCTCGCTCGCGTCCTCGGTGAGGACGCCGTGCTCACCGAGGCGGCGGCACGCGCCGTCCACGAGCGCCCATGGCGCGGCCCCCTCGGCCGAGCGGCGGCCGTGTTGCGTCCCGCCGACGTCGCCGGCGTCCGGGAGGTCGTCGCCTGGGCGGTCCGCCACCGGGTGGTGCTGGTGCCTCAAGGAGCGAACACCGGGCTGGTCGGCGCGGGCGTGCCCGACGGCTCGGGCACGCAGGTCGTGCTGAGCCTCGCTCGGCTCGACCGCGTACGGGAGATCGACCCCATCGATCGGATCGTCATCGCCGAGGCCGGCGTGACGCTGTCGGCGCTCGATGCGGCGCTCGCACCGCACGGCCTCGAGCTGCCCATCGACCTCTCCGCCGACCCGAGCGTCGGCGGGCTGATCGCGACCAACGCGGGCGGTTCCCGCATGCTGCGCCACGGGGACGTGCGCCGCCTGACCCTCGGCGTCGAGGTGGTCCTCCCCGACCGCGCTGCGACCCTCGTGTCGGAGCTCGAGGCGCTGCGCAAGGACAACGCCCGCACCCACCTGCGCGACCTCATCGTCGGCAGCGGGGGCGACCTCACCGTGGTGACGGCGGCGGCGTTCGAGGTCGTGCCGCGCGCGCGAGCGCGCGCCGCGGCGCTCGTGCGCGTCCCGGACGTCCGGACCGCGCTCGCGCTCACGGTCGCTCTGGAGCACCACCTCGGACCCGAGCTCGCCGCGGCCGAGCTCATCGGCGCGTCGACGCTCGAGCGCATCGTCCGGCACGTGCCCGAGGCGGCCGGAGGGATCATGGCGGCCACCACCGTGCTGGTGGAGCTCGCGACGCATCGGGTGGACCGCGACGCGGAGGCGGCGCTCGCCTCGGCCCTCGCGGGCATCGCGGAGGACGGAGCCGCACGCGGCGTCGCGACCATCGACGACGCCGCGGTCGTGCCGAGCGCGGCCGCGTGGCGCCTCCGCCACGCGGCGAGCGAGGCCGTCGCGCGCGACGCCGCCGAGCAGGGCGCCCTCGTGGTCGCGCTCGACGTCTCCGTCCGGCGATCCCGCCTGCCCGAGCTCCTCGCCGCTGCGCGCGCGGCCGTGGCGGCGCTCGCGCCCGACGCCGCCGTGCACGAGTTCGGGCACCTCGGCGACGGCGGGATGCACCTGCTCCTCGTCGTTCCCGGACCGGCCCCGGACGGTCCGCCGACCGCCGCGTCCGCGCGGGAGGGCGAGCTCCGCGACGTCGTCTACCGTCGGGTCCGAGCGCTCGGTGGCAGCATCAGCGCCGAGCACGGGCGCGGCCCCACGGTCGGTCCCTGGCTCGGCACCGGGACGCGCGACCGGGATGCACGCGCCGAGCCCGACCCGCGCGGGCGGATCGAGGAGGGGCTGCACGACCTGTTCGACCCGTTCCGCCTGCTCGGGAACCCCGGGGACGGCACGGTCGCGCGGTCGCGGCGGATCGCCGAGGAGGGAGCACCATGACGACGGACCACCGGGCCGAGGCCGCACGACTGCTCGCCCTCATCGGGGTCGACCCGTCCCGCACGAGCGGCGGGGACTGGACCGTGACGACACCGCTGACCGGTCGCGCGATGGCCGGTCTGCCGCTCGCGAGCCCCGACGACGTCCGTGCCGCCGTCGCACGGGTCCACGCGGCGTTCCCGGCCTGGGCCGCCGTGCCGGCCCCGGTGCGCGGCGAGCTCGTCCGACGCTTCGGCGATCGCCTGCGCGAGCACAAGGAGGCCCTCGCGCGCCTCGTCACGCTCGAGGCCGGCAAGATCCTCAGCGAGGCGCGCGGCGAGGTCCAGGAGATGATCGACATCTGCGACCTCGCCGTCGGGATGTCGCGCCAGCTCTACGGCCGCACCATGCCCTCAGAGCGCCCGGGGCATCGGCTCATGGAGACCTGGCATCCGCTCGGCCCGGTCGCCATCATCAGCTCGTTCAACTTCCCCGTGGCGGTGTGGGCATGGAACACCGCGGTCGCACTCGTGTGCGGTGACACGATCGTCTGGAAGCCCTCCGAGCGCACCCCACTGACCGCGCTCGCCTGCGACCGCCTGCTCGCCGAGGTCCTCACCGAGGCGGGTCATCCCGACGTCCACGCGACCGTGGTCTGCGAGCGCGAGGCCGCCGAGGTCCTGCTCGATGACGAGCGCGTGATGCTCGTCAGCGCCACCGGGTCGACGGCGATGGGCCGCATCGTCGGACCGCGCGTCCAGCAGCGCTTCGGTCGCACCATCCTCGAGCTCGGCGGGAACAACGCTGCCATCGTCGCGCCGAGCGCTGACCTCGACCTGGTCACGCGCGGCGCGCTCTTCGCCGCTGCCGGGACCGCAGGGCAGCGCTGCACGACGCTGCGTCGCCTGATCGTCCACGAGCAGGTGGCCGATGAGGTCACCGACCGGCTCGTGGCCGCCTACGGACGGCTCCGCATCGGCGACCCGTGGGAGCGCGAGGACGTGCTGGTCGGTCCCCTCGTCTCCCACGCCGCGTACGACGCGATGCAGCGCGCCCTCGAGCGCGCCGCCGCCGAGGGGGGGACGCGCCTCGTCGGGGGCGAGCGCTTCGCCATGCCCGCGCCCGACTACGACGAGGCCCGCTACGTCGAGCCGGCGATCGTCGCGATGACCGACCAGACCGACGTCGTGCGCGAGGAGACCTTCGCGCCGTTGCTCTACGTGCTGCGCTACGCGGACCTCGACGAAGCCATCGCGCTGAACAACGCGGTGCCCCAGGGGCTCGCCTCGTCGATCTTCACGCGCGACGTGCGCGAGGCGGAACGCTTCATGGGACCGCTCGGCAGCGACTGCGGCATCGTGAACGTGAACATCGGGACCTCCGGGGCGGAGATCGGCGGCGCCTTCGGCGGCGAGAAGGAGACGGGCGGAGGGCGGGAGTCCGGCTCGGACGCCTGGAAGGCCTACTGCCGCCGGGCGACCAACACCATCAACGGCTCCGACGAGCTTCCGCTCGCGCAGGGGGTGGAGTTCTAGGCCGCGACCGCCGTGTCGCGCACCACCTCGGCGAGGACGCCCATCGCGTCGTCGATCTGCGTCGGGGTGACGTAGGGCGCCGGCCCGAAGCGCAACGTCGTCCCGCGGGCGTCCGTCAGGACCCCCCGGGCGGCGAGCTGGCGCTGGAACGCGATCGCCGCTCCACCCTCGAGCGCGAGGAACCCTCCGACGCGCTCGATGGGCTCACCGACCTTCTGACGCAGCCGCGCCGGATCGAGGTCGAGGGCGTCGAAGGCACGGCGCAGCGCACCGACCTGCAGTCGGGAGGTCGCCCGGAGCGTCGTCGCGTCGAGTCCCTGCCCCTCGAAGAAGTCGACGACCCGAGCGGCGCGGAACGCGGAGGCCGGCTCGATCGTCCCACCGAGGAACCGGGAACCCCCCTCGTCGTAGCGCACCTCCCCGGTGCGCGGCGCGGAGAGCGTGGAGAACGACGCGAACCAACCGGTCATCACCGGACGCATCACCGAGTCGGCCGGTGCGCGCAGGAAGCAGTTGCCCTGTCCCCACTGCAGGTACTTGTAGCCGCCGATCACCCAGTGGGCATCGTCGAGCCCCTCGGCCAAGGGTGACCAGGGGACGACGTTGGTGCCGTGGTAGTCGTCGACGAGCAGGGCGGCACCGTGCGCGCGGGCGGCGACCGCGATGGCGGAGAGCCCCTCGACGATGAGCGCGGTCTCGTAGAGGACGCGCGAGACCATGACGGCGGCGGTGCGCCCGTCGACGGCGGCGGCGACGCGCTCGGCCAGGCTCGCCACGGGGTGCCATGGCACGCGCACGACCTCGATGGCCTCCTCCTCCAGGCGATCCAGCTGTCGCGCGATGCTGTGGAACTCACCGTCGGTCGTGACGATGCGCGGGCGTGCGGTGAGGTCGAGCGCGGAGAGCCACTTGACGAGGAGGTCGTGGGTGCTCGCTGCCGGCGTGTACTCCCCATCCGGGTCCGCGTACCAGCGCCGCAGGTACGCGCGCAGGTGCTCGATGCGCGCGAAGGCCACCGGCCAGATGGCATCGACGCGCTCGGCGGCGACGTCGAAGGCCTCGAGCAGGCCCTCGCGCGCGACGTCGGGCCACGCCTGGTGCGAGTGACCGGTCATCAGCAGTCGCTCCGCGACCCGGAAGCGTGCGTAGTGCGGATGGAGCGCTCGCGCGCGCAGATCGACGTCGCGCATCGACGTCGGGGCCCCGATCACCGCCCGAGGATCGTCGCTCACAAGCAGCTCCTGCTCCACCTGCTGCGTCTGCTGTGTCTGCTCCACCTGCTGCGTCTGCTCCACCTGCTCCACCTGCTGCGCCGACTGCCCGCTCCCGGGCGATCCCCGTCCGACCGTCGCGCGTCATCAGGACGAGGACTTCACGACGGCGCGGTCCCACGCCCACGTCGCGCCCGAAGCGTCCGAACGGACGTCTGCGTCCGTCAGCGTAGGGGGTGGGCTCGGCCGCGGCGCTACGCTCGCGCCGGCACGCGGCAGTCCCGCCCCCCTGGCGGCGCGTGCGGATCGAGGTCGACCATGCACACGCTCGAGGACGTCCGTCGCACCATCGGCCGGCGCCGCTTCACCGTCCGTGAGCTCGCCGACGTGCTGGCCCTCGAACCCGAGCAGGCACGTGCGATCGTGCGCCGCCTCTGCGATGCCGGTTCGGCCGAGCGCACCGATGAGGTCGCGCAGTACGTCGATGAGCGTGGCCGCCCGACCCGCGGGCGCCCGCAGCACGTCTACCGGCTGCGCTGATCCGGCTCGCCGCGTCGCTCCCGTCGGAGCGTCACGCCGGGAGCCCG
>JBEAQO010000214.1:0-3947 GCA_041163825.1 Actinomycetota bacterium
CGCGGGCTCGTCCATCCGGGGCGAGGGTAGTGAGGCGCCCCTCGCCCGACGGGCCCCCGCGCTCCTAGGCTCGCCCCATGACTCCGTTCCTCTCGGCCGTGGCCGACGGACCGTGCGACCCGGAGGGTCCCGGCGCGTGGCTCTGCCAGCGCGTCCTCGAGGCCACCGACGCCGAGCTCGCTGCCCGCATCGCGGGCCTGGTCGGCGGCACGCTGCGCGTCAGCCTCCTGCTCCTCGCCACCTACGTCCTCTCGCGCGCTCTGCGCGGCGCCGTGGCCCGCCTGAGCCGTCGTCTCGAGCGTCGCGTCGCACAGCGCCTCGACCGCGCCCAGTCGCGCGGCCAGATCAGCGAGACCCAGCGCGACCGGCTCCGTCGACGTCAACGGCTCCAGGCCGTGACGGGCGTGCTTCGGGGCCTCGTCGGCACCGTCGTGTGGTTCAGCGGCATCGTGTTCACGCTCACCCAGCTCGGGATCTCGCTCCAGCCGATCCTCGCCGGGGCAGGGCTCGCCGGTATCCTCATCGGCTTCGGCGCCCAGCAGCTGGTCCGCGACGTGCTGGCCGGCTTCGCCATCCTGATCGAGGACCAGTTCGGCATCGGTGACTGGATCGAGGTCGACGCCAAGGTCGGTGTCGTCGAGCGCGTGGGCCTTCGCTCGACGGCGTTCCGGGACGTCGATGGCACCGTCCACCACGTGCTCAACGGCCACCTCCAGCACGTCGCGAACCTCTCCCAGGAGTGGGCCCGGGCGACGTTCGACGTCCCGCTGGCGCTCGACGCGGACATCCCCGCCGTCAAGGCGCTGATCTACAAGGTCGCCAACGACCTCGTGGAGGACGCGGTCTGGGGCGACGACATCATCGGGCCACCGGAGATCTGGGGCGTGCAGGAGTTCGGACCCAACGGGATCTCGATCCGCGTCGTGATCCCGACCCGACCGCTGCGCAACTTCGACGTCACGCGCCAACTGCGGGAGCGCCTCAAGCTGGCCTTCGAGCAGGCCGGTGTCCGTATGCCGAGCCAGCTCATCGAGATCGGTGGACAGCGCTTCGGCTACGCGGTCCTGACCAAGGACCTTCCCGATGTGGAGCCCGGTCGCAGGGCCCGGCAGCGCGACGAGGCGGACACGAAGCGGGCGCGTGACGAGATCGAGCACGTCACCGGTGAGATCCCGCTCGACCGTGACGAGACGACGGAACTGCGCATCGAACGCGGCCCGATCCCGCGTCCCGACTGAGCCCGCCGCACCGCCGCTGCCCGATCGGGCATCGCGCGGACCCGGCGGGGCTGCCGTCCGTGCAACGACCCGCACTCAGCTCGGCAGGAACTCGCCGAGGTACCGCCCGGTCCAGCTGCCCTCGACGCGCGCGACCTCCTCCGGTGTGCCGGCCGCGACCAGCCGGCCCCCGCCGTCACCACCCTCGGGACCGAGGTCGATGACGTGGTCGGACGTCTTGATCACCTCGAGGTCGTGCTCGATGACGATCACCGTGTTCCCCTTGTCGACGAGCCGGTGGAGCACGGCGAGCAGCCGCCGGACGTCCTCGAAGTGGAGCCCGGTCGTCGGCTCGTCGAGGATGTAGACCGTCCGTCCCGTCGCCCGCTTGCGCAGTTCGGTGGCGAGCTTGACGCGCTGGGCCTCACCGCCCGAGAGGGTCGTCGCCGGCTGGCCGAGCCGGACGTAGCCGAGCCCGACATCGTCGAGGGTCTGCAGGTGCGCGGCGATCGAGGGCAGGTTCGCGAAGAACTCGAGCGCCTGCTCGACGGAGAGGTCGAGGACCTCGGCGATCGTGCGTCCCTTGTAGTGCACCTCGAGGGTCTCGCGGTCGTAGCGGCGACCCTTGCACACCTCGCAGGGCACGTACACGTCCGGGAGGAAGTGCATCTCGATGCGGATGGTCCCATCGCCCCGGCAGGCCTCGCATCGCCCGCCACGCACGTTGAACGAGAAGCGTCCCTGCTGGTAGCCGCGGACCTTGGCCTCGGGCGTCGATGCGAAGAGCTTGCGGACGTGGTCGAAGAGGCCGGTGTAGGTCGCGGGGTTCGAGCGTGGGGTCCGCCCGATGGGTGACTGGTCGACGATGACGGCCTTGTCCACGTGCTCGAGACCATCGATGCGCCGATGGGCCGCCGGCAGCTCGCGCGCGCCGTAGACGTGGCGCATCAGGGCCCGCGCGAGGATCTCGTTGACGAGCGTCGACTTGCCCGAGCCGGACACCCCGGTGACGCAGGTGAAGGTCCCGAGCGGGAACGTCACGTCGATGCCGTCGAGGTTGTTCGCGACGGCGCGGCGGACGGTCAGTTCGCCCCCGTTGCCGCCCCGGCGGACCGCGGGGACCTCGATGCGACGCCTGCCGGCGAGGTAGGCCCCGGTCAGGGAACGGCTCGCGCGCTTGAGGCCGGCGACGCTGCCCGAGTGGACGATCTCCCCGCCGTGCTCCCCAGCACCGGGCCCGATGTCCACGACGTGGTCGGCGACCTCGATCGTCGCCCGGTCGTGCTCCACGACGATCAGGGTGTTGCCGAGCTCGCGCAGCCGGACGAGGGTGTCGATCAGGCGCGCGTTGTCGCGCTGGTGCAGGCCGATCGACGGCTCGTCGAGGACGTAGAGGACCCCCACGAGTCCGGCGCCGATCTGGGTCGCGAGCCGGATGCGCTGCGCCTCGCCCCCGGAGAGCGAGCCGGCGGCCCGGTCCAGGGTCAGGTACTCGAGACCCACGTCGAGCAGGAACGTCAGGCGGGTCCGGATCTCCTTGAGCACCCGGCCGGCGATGAGCCGCTCACGCTCGGTCAGCTCGAGCCCCGCGACGAACGCGTCCGCATCGGCGATGGAGCGCGCCGTGAGCTCGGCGATGGAGTCGCCGCCGACCGTGACCGAGAGCACGATGGGCTTGAGACGACGCCCCTTGCACGCCGGGCAGGGCACCTCGCGCATGAACTGCTCGATCTGACTGCGCTGGTGCTCAGACTCCGTCTCCCCGTGGCGTCGGAGCAGCGCCGGGATCACGCCCTCGATGTTCGCCCGGTAGGAGCGGCGCCGTCCGTAGCGGTTGCGGTAGTCGACCTGCACCCGGTCGTCGATGCCGTGCAGGATCGCGTCGCGGACCTCCTCGGGCAGGTCCTCCCACGCGGTCGCCGGGTCGGCCCCGAGATGACGGACCGTCGCACGCAGCAGCTGGACGTAGTAGTTCGACTGCATCCCGCTCGACCAGGGGAGGACGACCCCGTCCTCGACCGAGAGCGAGGGGTCGCCGATGACGAGGCCCTCGTCGACCATCAGCTGCGTGCCGAGGCCCGAGCAGTCCTCGCAGGCACCGTAGGGGGAGTTGAAGGAGAAGCTGCGGGGGGCGAGCTGCTCGAAAGACAGCCCGCAGTCGGTGCAGGCGAGGTGCTCGGAGAAGACGAGCTCCTCGGGCACCGCCGGTGGCGGTCCCCCGGCGCGGTGGGACTCCTCGGCCTCGGGCGAGGGCAGCACCTCCACGCAGGCGAGCCCGTCCGCGAGCTGGAGCGCGGTCTCGATCGAGTCCGCGAGCCGGCGGCGGATGTCCTCGCGGCGCACCAGACGATCCACCACCACGTCGATGCGGTGCTTGCGGTTCTTGTCGAGCCTCGGCACCTCCTCGATGGCGTGGACCTCACCGTCGACCCGAACCCGGGCGTACCCGTCGGTCGAGAGTCGCTGGAACAGCGCGGCGTACTCGCCCTTGCGGTCGCGGACGATGGGGGCGAGGACCTGGAAGCGGGTCCCGGTCGGGAGCTCGTGGACCTGGTCGACGATCTGCTCCGCGGTCTGCCGCGCGATGGCACGCCCGCACTTCGGGCAGTGCGGCCGTCCGATGCGCGCGTAGAGCAGTCGGAGGTAGTCGTAGACCTCCGTGATGGTCCCCACGGTCGAACGCGGGTTCCGCGAGGTCGACTTCTGGTCGATCGAGATGGCCGGCGAGAG
>JBEAQO010000215.1:0-4518 GCA_041163825.1 Actinomycetota bacterium
CGGCTCGGCGACGCCGGGGTCGACGTGCTGCTCGCCGACTCCACGAACGCCGATGTCCCCGGCCACGTGCCGAGCGAGGCGAGCGTCGGCGCCGCCATCCGCGAGGAGCTCTCGCACGCCGAGGGACTCGTCGTCGTCGCGAGCTTCGCCTCGCACGTCCATCGCATCCAGCAGGTCATCGACGCGGCCGCCGAGTTCGGCCGGCGCCCCGTGTTCGTCGGGCGCTCGATGGTGCGCAACATGGCCATCGCCGCCGAGCTCGGCTACCTCGAGTTCGACCCGGACCGCCAGGTGCTGCCCGAGGACCTCGACCGCCACGACCCGGCCCGCATCGTCGTCATCTCCACGGGCTCGCAGGGCGAGCCGTTCAGCGCGCTCTCGCTCATCGGTTCCGGGGAGCACAAGCACCTCTCGGTCGGCGAGGGCGACGTCGTCATCCTCGCCTCGAGCCTCATCCCCGGCAACGAGCAGGCCGTGTTCCGCTCGATCAACAACCTCGAGCGGCGCGGCTGCCGGGTGGTGCACGCCGGCAACGCGCCGGTGCACGTGTCCGGGCACGCCAACCGCGAGGACCTCGCGCTGGTCCACAACCTGATCGAGCCCGAGTGGGTCGTGCCGGTCCACGGCGAGGCCCGCCACCTGCGCGCGCACGCCCGCATCGCGGTCGAGACCGGCTGCCCGCCCGACCACGTGCTCGTCTGCGAGGACGGCGACGTGCTGCTGCTCGAGGACGGCCGGGTGACCCGTGGCGAGCGGGTCCCGACCTCCCACGTCTACATCGACGGCCTCCTGCCCGACATCGGCCCGGCGGCGCTGCGCGACCGGCGCCGGCTCGGCGAGGACGGCATCTGCGTCGCCGTGGTCACCATCGACGACGTGGAGGGCCGCCGGGTGGGGGAGACCATCGTCACCCAGAAGGGTGTGGCCTTCGGGGCGCACGTCGAGGATCTGCTCGCCCGGGCGCGCGGCGAGGTCGATGCCGAGCTCGATCGACTGACGCGGGAGCGCCTCGGCGACCACGCCGCCGTGCAGCGCCACGTCACGCAGGCGCTCGGGCGCTTCTGGCGCGCCGAGACCGGGCGCCGCCCGGTCATCCTCCCGGTCGTCCTCGACCTCTAGCCCCGCCGGCTGGCTCCGGCCGCGAGGGGTCCACCGGATCGGTCCTGCCGATCGGCCCCACGGCCCCGTCGGCGCGGTCCTGGCCGCCCGGACGACCGCGGTGGAATCCCATCGAGGTGGTTCGCGGCTAGCCTCGGCGAGGGAGCGCCGCGCGGACCGCGCACGGTGCCGATCGGGAGCCCGCCGTGCCGTCGAGGACCTCCACCGCGCGTGCCAAGGGCCGCTCGGGGCGTTCGACGAGCAGCTCCGCCCGGACCGGCGCCGGTGGTCACGAGCGGGCGCCCCGCGGGTCCCGGTCGCCCGACCGTGCCCGCCCCGACGGCATCACCACGCGGGTCCTGCGCACGGTCGGCGGCCACGTCGTCGAGCAGCGGCGCGACGTGCTCGGGGTGGTCCTGCTCCTGCTCGCCGTGCTCTCGGGTCTCGGGGTCTATGCGGACGCCGCCGGTCCCGTCGGTCGCGCCCTGACCGCGGCGGCGCTCGGCTCGGTCGGCCTCGTCGGCTACGCGATCCCCGCCCTCACCGCCGCGCTCGCCGTCGTCGCCCTGCTCGAGGGTGACCGTCCCGGTGCGAGCAGGGCCGTCGTCGGCGTCAGCGTCGGCGTGCTCGCCGTCGTCGGCGGGCTCCATCTCTCGCTCGGCCGGCCCACGCCCTCCGACGGCCTCGCCGGCCTGCGCACCGCGGGGGGGCTCCTCGGGTGGGCGCTCGCGACCCCGCTCGAGTGGGCCGCGTCGGCGGCCGGTGCCTGGGCCATCGTCGTCGCGCTCGCGCTCATCGGCGTGCTCATCACCACGGGGTTCCGCCTCAGCGGCGGCATCGACCGGCTGCGCGAGGGCGCGGCGCGACGTGCGGTCCTCCGCCGCGAGCGGGCGGCCGAGCGTGCCGAGGCGCGCGAGGCCGCCGCTGCGGCCGCGGCGGCGCAGCGCGACGCCGACACGGCCGAGCCGACCGGGCTCGGCGAGTCGCCGACGCTGCTGACCGATGCGGCGCTGGAGGGGATGGTCGACCCGACGACCGGCGAGCTGCTCGTCGGGGATCGGGCGGCGCTCGCTGCCGCGCTCGGCCTCGACGACGACCTCGACCACCTCTCGCCCGAGCATGTGCGGGCCGCGATCGCCGGCCAGCGCGCCACCCAACCGCCGCTCGACGCGCCCCTGCTCGACGAGGACCACACCGTCGTGCCGGCCGGTCCACCGGCCGCGCCCGTGCCGATCGACGACGAGCGCACCGTGCCCGTCGGGCGGGCCGCGCGTCGGCTCGCGGCGCTCGACGCCGACGCGGAGGGAGCGCTCGAGGGCAGCGGGGCGAGCCATCCCGGAGCGATCGACGGCGCCGACGACGCCACCGACCCGGGCCGACGGCGCGCGCGCCGGGTCCGGCCACCCGGCGGTCCGGCGCCGGCCTACGAGCTGCCCCCGCTCGACCTGCTCGTCGCCGGCAAGGCGGTCGCCGGCGAGGGCGCGCGGGCCATCGATGCGCAGACGACCGCGCTCCAGGCGACCTTCGACCAGTTCGGCATCGATGCCAAGGTCGCGCGCTGGTCGCGCGGGCCCACCGTCACCCGCTTCGAGGTCGAGCTCGGTCCGGGCGTGCAGGTGCGCAAGGTCGCGAACCTCGGCGACGACATCGCCTACGCGCTCGCCGCGCCCGACGTTCGCATCGTCGCTCCCATCCCCGGCAAGTCCGCCATCGGCATCGAGGTCCCCAACCGCCAGCGCGACCTCATCACCCTCGGCGACGTCCTTCGCTCCGAGGAGGCCCGACGCGACCCGCATCCGCTGACCGTGGCGATCGGCGTCGACATCGCCGGGAACGCCGCGCTCGTGAACCTCGCGACGATGCCCCACCTCCTGGTCTCCGGTTCGACCGGGTCGGGCAAGTCCGTGACGCTCAACGGCATGATCTCGTCGGTCATCGCCCGGGCCCGGCCCGACCAGGTCCGGTTGCTGCTCGTCGACCCCAAGCGCGTCGAGCTCAACCACTACGACGGTGCGCCGCACCTGCTCGCGCCGGTCGTCACCGACCCGCGCCGTGCCGCCGATGCCGTGCAGTGGTGCGTCAAGGAGATGGAGCAGCGCTACGAGCTCCTCGCGCACCTCGGCTTCCGCAACATCGACGGCTACAACGAGGCCTACGACGCCGGTCGGCTGGAGACCCGCGAGGGTCGCGACGGTGAGCCGATCGAGCCGACCCGGATGCCCTACGTGCTGCTCGTCATCGACGAGCTCGCCGATCTGATGCTCGTCGCCCCGCGCGACGTCGAGGACGCCATCTGCCGCATCGCGCAGATGGCGCGCGCCGTCGGCATCCACATGGTCATCGCGACCCAGCGGCCCTCCGTCGACGTCATCACCGGCCTCATCAAGGCGAACATCCCCTCGCGCCTGGCGCTCGCCGTCGCCTCGCAGACCGACTCGCGCACCATCCTCGACATGGGTGGGGCGGAGAAGCTCGTCGGACGCGGGGACATGCTGTTCCTGCCCGCGAGCCAGGGCAAGCCCTCGCGCCTGCAGGGCTGCTGGGTCACCGAGCGCGAGATCACCTCGCTGGTCGAGTACTGCCGCGCGCAGCGCGAGGCCGAGTACGAGCCTGCGGTGGTGCGCGAGGGTGAGGACGCACGGCTCGCGGATGCCGCGCGCGGCGGGGACGACGGCAGCGATGAGGCCCTGCTCCGGCGTGCGGCCGAGCAGGTGGTGTCGAGCGGGCTCGGCTCGACCTCGATGCTGCAGCGCAAGCTGCGTGTCGGGTTCGCGCGCGCGGGCCGGCTGATGGACGAGCTCGAGCAGCTCGGGGTCGTCGGGCCCAACGAGGGCTCGAAGGCGCGCGAGGTGCTGTGGGGGGACGCGGAGCTCGCCGCGGCGCTCGCCGAGGGGCTGCTCTAGTCCGGGACGATCAGCGCCAGCGGAACCGGCCGTCGGCCTCCGGGCGCTCCCCACGCAGTTGGCGCCTGGCGTTGGCGAGGCCGATCCCCGCCGCGCCGAGGAGCGATGCGAGCATCACGAGGGCCAGCACGTCGCGCGGGGTCTCGGCGATCGGGCGACGGCCCCCCTCCTCCGACCCGGGCTCCTCGGTGCCCTCGACGGCGACCACGATGGGGGCGTCCGGGGCGGCCGGGGCGGCCAGCACGGCGGTCGGCGCCAGCGCGAGGGCACCCACGGCGGCGAGGGCGGCCGTGAGGCTGCGGAGGCGGGCCCGGCGGGCGGGCGTGCGGTGGGCGGACATGGCCCGGATGCTAGCAACGGCCCGTGCAGGGTCATGCGCGGCGCCGACCGCGCCGCCCCGGCACCGACCCAGGGGTGCGCGCTGCGCGCGCGTGGGGTAGGTTGCCAACAGGTTCTCCACAGCGCGTGGCGGGGGTGCACCGGGCACGAGCCAGGACTGCCCGTACGCGCCGTCCGT
>JBEAQO010000216.1:0-3821 GCA_041163825.1 Actinomycetota bacterium
GTTGTGCTTGGCCAACACCGACGTGATCGCCGCCGTCAACGTCGTCTTCCCATGATCCACATGCCCGATCGTGCCGATGTTCATGTGCGGCTTCGTCCGCTCGAACTTCTCCTTGGCCATCTCGCCCTGCTCCTCCTGTGTCGGCCGCGTGCCCGCGGCCGCGGTCGGTCCGTTGGTCCTCTGTCCGGTCGTGCCCCGCGGACGTCGCCCGCGGGAGTCGTGTCACTCGCCGCGTGACTTCGCGACGATCTCCTCCTGGATGCTCGACGGAGCCGGCTCGTAGGCGCCGAACTGCATCGAGTAGCTGGCACGTCCCTGCGTCATGGAGCGCACGTCGGTCGCGTAGCCGAACATCTCCGAGAGCGGGACCCGGGCGCGGATGACGGTCGCGTTGCCGCGCGCCTCGGAGCCCTGGATGAGGCCGCGCCGACCGGAGAGGTCGCCCATGACGTCGCCCATGTAGTCCTCGGGCGTGACGACCTCGACGTCCATGACCGGCTCGAGCAGCTGGATGCCGGCCTTCTTGGCGGCCTCCTTGATCGCCATCGAGCCGGCGATCTTGAACGCCATCTCGGACGAGTCGACCTCGTGGTAGGAGCCGTCGACGAGGACGACGCGGACATCGACCATGGGGTAGCCGGCGAGGATGCCCGACTCCATCGCCTCGCGGATGCCGGCGTCGACGGAGGGGACGTACTCCTTGGGGATCGAGCCACCGACCGTCTTGTTCTCGAAGTGGTAGTGGGCCTCGGGCGCGAGCTCCAGCTTCTCCTTGAGCTCGGGCGTGAGCGGCTCGACGTCGATGACGACGTGGCCGTACTGCCCACGCCCACCGGTCTGCCGGGCGTACTTGAGGTCGACCTTCTCGACCTTCTTCTTGACCATCTCCCGGTAGGCGACCTGCGGCCGTCCGACGTTGGCCTCGACCTTGAACTCGCGCATGAGGCGGTCGACGATGATCTCGAGGTGCAGCTCGCCCATCCCGCCGATCAGGGTCTGCCCGGTCTCCTCGTCGGTGCGGACGCGGAAGGTCGGGTCCTCCTCGGCGAGCTTCTGCAGCGCCGTCGAGAGCTTCTCCTGGTCGGTCTTGGTCTTGGGCTCGATGGCGATCGAGATGACCGGGTCCGGGAACTCCATCGACTCGAGGAGGATCGGGCCCTCACCGGTGGTGATCGTGTCGCCCGTCGTGGTGTCCTTGAGGCCCGCGAGCGCGACGATGTCGCCGGTCATGCAGCCCGGGAGCTCCTCGCGGTGGTTGGCGTGCATCTGCAGGATGCGACCCACCCGCTGCTTGGAGTCCTTGGTGACGTTCACGACCTGGGAGCCGGCCTCGAGCACGCCCGAGTAGACACGGGCGAAGGTCAGGGTGCCGACGTAGGGGTCGGTCATGACCTTGAAGGCCAGCGCGGCGAACGGCTCCGAATCGTCGGGCTTGCGCTCGCGCGGGTCGCCCGAGCGCGGGTCGGTGCCGTTGACCGCGGGGATGTCGAGCGGCGAGGGCAGGTAGTCGACGACCGCGTCGAGCAGGGTCTGGACGCCCTTGTTCTTGAAGGCCGAACCGCACAGCACGGGCACGATCTGACCGGCGATGACCGCCGCGCGCAGGCCCGACTTGATCTGCTCGGTGGTCAGCTCGCCGTTCTCGAGGAAGGCCTCGAGCAGCGCCTCATCGGTCTCGGCGACGCGCTCCATGAGGACCGCTCGGTGCTCCGCCGCAGCATCGGCGAGGTCCGCCGGGATCGCGACGCGCTCGAACTTGGCGCCGAGGTCCTCGCCGCTCCACACGACCGCGTCGTTGGCGACGAGGTCGACGACGCCCTGGAAGGTGTCCTCGATGCCGATCGGGAGCTGCACGCGCACGGCGTCCGAGCTCAGGCGCTCCTTGATGGAGTCGAAGCAGTAGTCGAACGAGGCGCCCGTGCGGTCGAGCTTGTTGACGAAGCAGATGCGCGGCACGCCGTACTTGTCCGCCTGACGCCAGACCGTCTCGGACTGCGGCTCGACGCCGGCGACGCCGTCGAAGACCGCCACCGCTCCGTCGAGCACCCGAAGGGAGCGCTCGACCTCGACGGTGAAGTCGACGTGTCCCGGCGTGTCGATGATGTTGATCGTCGTGTCGCCCCAGGCGCAGGTGGTCGCGGCCGACGTGATGGTGATGCCGCGCTCCTGCTCCTGCTCCATCCAGTCCATGGTGGCCGCGCCCTCATGGACCTCGCCGATCTTGTAGGTGCGCCCCGTGTAGTAGAGGATGCGCTCCGTCGTCGTGGTCTTGCCCGCATCGATGTGGGCCATGATCCCGATGTTGCGAAGCTTGTCGAGCTTCACCGTCCGCTTGAGCGCCATCTGCTGCGTCACCTCGTTCCGTCGTCGTGCGTGGTGTTCCGGGGCCCGCGGGGGCCCCGTGCGCTCACCAGCGGTAGTGGGCGAAGGCGCGGTTGGCCTCTGCCATCTTGTGGGTGTCCTCGCGGCGCTTGACCGCCGCGCCGACGCCGTTCGACGCGTCGAGCAGCTCGCCGGCCAGGCGCTCGCCCATCGTGTGCTCGCGACGGATGCGCGCGTAGCCGATGAGCCAGCGCAGGGCGAGCGTGGTCGAGCGCGCCGGCCGGACCTCGATCGGGACCTGGTAGGTCGCACCACCGACGCGACGCGACTTGACCTCGAGCTGCGGCCGCACGTTGTCGACGGCGCGCTTGAGGACGCTGATCGGGTCACCGCCCTGCGTGCGGTTGCCGATGTTGGCGAGCGCGTCGTAGACGATCGCCTCGGCGACCGAGCGCTTGCCGTCGCGCATGATGCGGCTGATCATCTGCGTGACCAGGGTGGAGCCGTACTTCGCGTCCGGCTGGACGCGACGGCGTCCCGGGGAACCCTTGCGCGGCATCGTCAGCCCTCCCGCTTCACGCCGTAGCGGGAGCGCGACTGCTTGCGCCCACGCACCGCCGCGGCGTCCAGCGTCCCGCGGATGACCTTGTAACGGACCCCCGGCAGGTCCTTCACGCGCCCGCCGCGCACCAGCACGATCGAGTGCTCCTGCAGGTTGTGCCCCTCTCCCGGGATGTAGGCGGTGACCTCGACCCCGGAGCTCAGCCGCACACGGCACACCTTCCGAAGAGCCGAGTTCGGCTTCTTCGGCGTGGTCGTGTACACGCGGGTGCAGACCCCACGGCGCTGCGGCGAGCCCTTGAGGGCCAGGGTCCTCGTCTTGCTCGCCTTGTCGCTGCGGCCCTTGCGCACCAGCTGCTGGATGGTGGGCATCCGGTGGTTCTCCATCTCGTGGTCCGTCGCGCGCGCGTGCGCGCGACGACGTCGCTCGTCGTCGGGATCAGGGACGGCGCCGGAGGGCGGGGGCCCGTCGCATCCGGCGTTCGGCCGTTCGCGACGTGGCCGTGGGGCCGCTCCGGTCGGGACGGTCCGGCCCCACGGGGCCGGGCGTTCCAACGTTCCTGGTCGTGTCGGGAACTCGCGGTGCACGGGATCGACGTCCATCGACTCCGGCGACGGGCGCCCGAACGACGCGGCGGCCCGGAGGCCGCTGCGGGCGAACGGTACCGGCGGCCGCCGTGGGCTGTCAATCCGACCTCGGCCGTCCGGGGCCGCCCCCCCGGGCCCCGACCGGCCCCGGGGCCCCGGCCACCTCCGCGGTGGCCCCCGGCCACCTCCGCGGTGGCCCCCGGCGGCCCCCGGTGGCCCGGAGGTCGCGGAGCTGGCCGGAGCACCCGGGAACGGGCTGGAGCGGGCCCTGCGGCCCGCTCCAGCCCGATGCCGTCCCGGATCAGCCCTGGGCGGCCGGCCCCGGGAAGTCGTCGTAGCCCCAGCCGCCC
>JBEAQO010000217.1:0-6058 GCA_041163825.1 Actinomycetota bacterium
GGCATCCTCGATGCCGCGCTCCACGTCGCGGTGACCCACCCGGTCGACGACGACGCACGAACGGCCCTGCTCGCGGCGAGCGCCGCGGACGTCCTCGTCGAGCACCCCGCGGCCGACCCGACGGTGCTCGACGAAGCCCGTCGTCGCGCCTATGCCTCGGCGACGCTCGACCGCGCGCTCGTTCGCCTCGTCGAGCCACCGCTCGAGGACGCACGGACCGAGCCCGGCCGACCCGACGTCACGGGCTTCGTCGACGCGCTCGTCGCTGAGGCCGTCGCCCTGCGCGCGAGCGACATCCACCTCGAGCCCGACGCGCACGGGGTGGTGGTGCGCCTGCGCATCGATGGCGGCCTGCGGGAGCGCGCTCGCCTGCCCCGACGGCTCGCAGCGCCGTTGACCTCGCGCATCAAGGTGACCGCCCGGCTCGACATCGCCGAGCGCCGCTTGCCCCAGGACGGCCGGACGCTCGCCGAGGTCGACGGGGAACCCATCGATGTCCGGGTGGCCACGATGCCGACCTGGTACGGCGAGCGCGTCGTGCTGCGCCTGCTGCCGCGCGACGCTCGGACCACCTCGCTCGCCTCGCTCGGCATGTCCGGCACGACCCGGACGATGCTCGCCGACGCGCTCGAGCGGCCCCAGGGCCTCGTGCTCGTGACCGGCCCGACGGGCTCGGGCAAGACGACGACGCTCTACGCCGGGCTCGCGACGCTCCTCGACCCGACGAGGAGCGTGCTGACCCTCGAGGACCCGATCGAGATGGCGCTCGAGGGCGCCGCGCAGACCCAGATCGAGCCGCGCATCGGGCTGACCTTCGCGACGGGCCTGCGGCACGCCCTGCGCCACGACCCGGACGTGCTCCTCGTCGGCGAGGTCCGCGACCGCGAGACGGCCGCGCTCGCCGTCGAGGCCGCCCACACCGGCCACCTCGTGCTCGCGACGATGCACGCCGTCGATGCGCCGAGCGCGCTCGCGCGGCTGATCGACCTCGGCGCGGAACGCACCCTGCTCGCGCCCACGCTCACCGCGGTCGTCGCGCAACGCCTGCTGCGGCGCGTGTGCGCGCGCTGCGCCGTCGCCGAGCACCCGAGCGCCGCCCTGCTCGCCCGGCTCGGGCTCGCGGCACTGCCCGACGGCGCGACGCCGCGACGCGGGACCGGCTGTGTCGCCTGCGAGGGCAGCGGTGTGCTCGGACGCACCGTCGTCGACGAGGTCCTGGCTCCGGACGCGTCGACGCGAGCGGCCCTCATGCGCCCCGATGCCGGCACCGACCTCGAGGGCATCGTCCGGGCCGCGCGGCCGCACGCGCTCCGGGACGATGCGCTGCGTCGCGCCCTCGCCGGTGAGGTCCGGCTCGTCGAGGCCCTGCGCGCGACCCCGGACCCCTGAGGCTCGGCGGTACCCTCGGGGCTCCACCGCATCGACCAAGGAGCCCCGCCGTGCCGACCAGGGACGCGGTCCTCGAGGCCCTCGCGACCGTCGACGACCCGGAGATCGGCAAGCCGATCACCGAGCTCGGCATGGTCGAGGACGTCGCCATCGAAGGGTCGCGCGTCGGTGTGCGCATCAAGCTGACGATCCCGGGCTGCCCGCTCAAGGACCGCATCACCCAGGACGTGACCGCGGCGGTCGGTGCGCTCGAGGGCGTCGAGGACGTGCAGCTGTTCTTCGGGTCGATGACCGACGAGGAGCGCAGCGCCCTCTCGACCCGCCTGCGCGCCGAGCGGGGTGCGGCCAACCCCGAGCTCGAGATCCCCTTCGCGCGGGCCGACTCGCGCACCCGCGTGATCGCGGTCGCCTCGGGCAAGGGCGGGGTCGGCAAGTCCTCGGTGACGGTCAACCTCGCCGCGGCGCTGGCCAAGCTCGGACACCGGGTCGGGGTGCTCGACGCGGACATCTACGGCTACTCGATCCCGCGCATGCTCGGCGTCTCGGGCAAGCCCGTCGCCTTCGACGGCATGGTCATGCCGCTGCAGTCGCACGGCTGCAAGATCATCTCGATCGGGTTCTTCACCGACCCGGACCGTTCGGTGATCTGGCGTGGGCCGATGCTGCACCGGGCCCTGCAGCAGTTCCTCGCGGACGTGCACTGGGGCGAGCTCGACTTCCTGGTCTGCGACCTGCCGCCCGGCACCGGGGACATCGCGATCTCGCTCGCCCAGATGCTGCCCAACGCCGACATGGTGGTCGTGACCACGCCGCAGCAGGCAGCGCAGAAGGTGGCGCTCCGCGCGGGCAAGGCGACCGAGGAGACCGGCATGCGGGTCGTCGGCGTCATCGAGAACATGGCGACCTTCATCGCACCCGACACCGGCAAGGAGTACGACATCTTCGGCTCCGGCGGCGGCGAGGAGCTCGCCGAGGCGCTCGGGACCGAGCTCCTCGGGCGCATCCCGATCGACCCGCGCCTGCGCGAGGGCGGTGACGACGGGGTCCCGCTGGTCGTCTCCGACCCCGACGTGCCGGCCGCCGCCGCGATCCTCGCGGTCGCCGAGCGGCTCGCGGGACGGCCCGGATCGCTCGTCGGGCGGGCGCTGCCGCTCAGCGTCGCCTGAGCCGACGTCGGCCGCGGCCGCCTCGATCGCGCGGCGGCACGAGCCGGCGCGCGATGCGGCCGGCGAGGATCCCGATGCCGTGCCCACCGATCACGTCGGTCGCATGGTGCACGCCGACGTAGCAGCGCGAGACCGCGACGGCGAGGGCGAGCGCGGCCGTCAGGCGCCGCCCCGACGGCCCGAGCTCATCGCTGAGCGCCTCGTGCATCGCGGCCGCGACGGCGGCATGGCCCGACGGCCACGACGATCCCGCCGGCTCGGCGACGAGCCGCTCGGCGCGCGCCTCGCCGTCGAGCTCGTAGGGACGGGCCCTGCCGAGCAGCGGCTTGGCGGCCTGGGCGAGGCCCCAGGCGAGCGAGCCCGCGACCAGGACCCGGGTGGCACCGCGCCGCCGACCGCTGGCCGCCACGGCGCCGGCCACGCCCACGAGCCCGTAGAGCGACCCGAGGTCGGTCCCGACCGCGACGAGGGGATCGAGGCGCTCCCCGTGCTCCGCGCGCAGCCGGACCACGGCATCGCGCACCGCGCGGTCGAGCTCGTCGCCCCGCCCGCTGGCCACGAGCCAGGCGGAGGCACCGACCGCCGCGAGCGCGGCGACGGAGCGCCGTGGCATCAGGTCGCCTCGGGATCGGTCGGTGCGGGCGCGTCGTCGGCGAGCAGCCGTTCGGCCTCGCGCTTGACGTCCCGCGTCGTGCGGTCGAGGTCGCGGCGCATGCGCTCGCTCGCCCCGTCGAGCTCGTGACGCAGCGCCTGGATCTCGCGCTCCAGCTCGGCGAGCTCCGAGACCGAGCGCAGCTCCGCCGCCGCGGTCGCGGTGAAGCGTCGGACGGTCCGGATCCCACGGCCGATGCCGCGCGCGAGGTCGGGAAGGCGCTCGGGTCCGAACACGAGCAGCGCGACCACGAGGATGATCAGCAGCTCCTGGACGCCCGGCATGGCCTCAGTCCCGCGGGCGCTCGCCGAGGACGACGTCGACGTCGAGCGTCGAGCCGTCCCGGGCGATGGTGAGCCGGACCGTCTCGCCGGGAAGTCGCCGGCGGACCTCGGCGACGAGCTCCGACATCGAGGCGAGCGCACGCCCGTCCATGGCGGTGACCACGTCACCGGGACGCAGCCCTGCCGCGTCCGCGGCCGAGCCCTCGGCGACCGAATCGATCAGCGCGCCCCGCGTCGTCTCGAGCCCGGCACGTGCCGCCGCCTCCCGCGAGACGTCGAGCCCGGTGATGCCGAGCAGCGGATGCCGGACGAAGCCCTGCGTGATGAGCTGGTCCGCGGAACTGATGGCCTGCTCGACGGACACCGCGAAGCCCACGCCCTCGCTGGCTCCCGAGCGCGTGAGGATCGCCGTGTTGATGCCGACGAGGCGGCCCCGCGAGTCGACCAGCGCGCCACCGGAGTTGCCCGGGTTGATGGCCGCGTCGGTCTGGATCGCCGAGGGGATGGTGTTGGGCGCACCGTCGTCCCCGTTGAGGCGGATCTCGCGGTTGACGCCGCTGACGATCCCGGCGGTGACCGAGGTCTCCAGGCCGAAGGGGGAGCCGATCGCGACGACGGTCTCACCGATGACCAGCGGCTCGTCGGTCGGCCGCAGCGCGACCGCCGGCAGGCCAGGGCGCTCGACGCGAACGACCGCGAGGTCGTTGAGCGGATCGCTCCCGACGAGCTCCGCGTCGAGCAGCTCGCCGTCGACGAGCCGGACCGTGATCGTCGACGCACCCGCGATGACGTGGTGGTTGGTGATGATGATGCCGTCCGAGCGGTAGATGACACCGGAACCGACCGAGCCGTCGGCGTTCACGTTGCCCAGCGTCTCGATGCGCACGACGGAGGGGATGACGGCGGCCGCGACGGCGGGGATGACCGAGTCGCCCGACCCGGCACCCGTCGATGGTGCGAGCGGCGCCACACGGTCGGCCATCGCCGGTGCACCCACCTCGGCGGGCGCGGCCTCGTCCGGGCCGCGCAGCAGGGCGAAGGTCCCGACGGTGCCGATCGCCGCACCGAGGAGCGCGGCGGCGAGCACGAGGGCGATGCCACGACGCGCGCGCGGCGGCGCGCTCACGGTGGTGACGACGTCGGGCGGGCGCACGGACGTGCCGGCAGCGGTGCCGCCGCCCGTCACGTCGGACGGTCCGACGGCGGGCATGGCCGCGCCCCACGCTCCGGTCCGGTCCGAGCCGGCCGCTCCGGCCGCCCCGGCCGGTGCGTCGGTGCCGCTCGGACGGACCCCACCGAGCGCGAGGTCGCCCTCCGCCCAAGGTCGGCGCCACTCGTCCGGGTCGTGGACCACCGTCGCTCCTCGTCCATCGGGCGCCGCTCGCTCGGGCGCCGCCGGGCCGCTCCGGCCCCCAGTGTGCTGCGTCCGGACGCGCAGCGCGAACGGCTGCCCCGTGCGGCCGGAGGGGGCCCGTCCTGCCCGACGACGGCCCCGGAGCGGCTCGCTAGCGTGCCGGCGGTCGTCGGGGCGGGATCGGGACGGAGGCAGGGATGCAGGCGGTCGAGCGATTGGTCGCGTCGGAGGCGGCGGCCCTCACCGATGCGAGGACGCGTGCCGCCGGGCACGAGCCGCCCTCCCCCGCCGAGTGCGCGGTGATCGCCTGGGCGGCGGTCACCTCCGGCGCCCGTGCCGTCGTGGAGGTCGGCTCGTGCGGCGGGGTCACGACCGTGTGGCTCGCGAGCGTCCTCGCCCCGCGCGGGATGGTCACGAGCCTCGAGGCCGACCCCGAGATCCACGCCCTGGCCTCCGAGAGCGTGGAGCTCGCGGGGCTCTCCGACCGCGTGCGCTCCATCTCCGGCGAGGCGGCCGAGGTGCTGCCCCGCCTCGCGGACGGTGGCTACGACCTCGTGCTGCTGCAGTCGGCCAGCAACCGGCTCGTCGGTCTCGTCGACCACGCGGAGCGGCTGCTGCGTCCGGGCGGGGTGCTCGTCGTGCGCCCGCGCGGTGATGTCACCGCCGCGCTCGCGGTGACCGAACGGCTCATGGACAGCGGCGCCTTCGCGGCGACGGCGGCGGTCGGTGACGACGGGCTGACGCTGGTGGCGACCCGTCGCGTGGCCGCGCCGGACGTGACCCCCGAGGACGACTGACCCGACCGGGAGCGACGCAGGCGCCGGGCCTCAGAAGAAGCGCACCTTCGCCGCGAACTCCACCGCGGGTGCGAGCACGACCGCGAGGTAGGACATACCGGTCGCGGCCTGGATCGACCGACCCCCTTCCCTGGCGAGCCGCACGTCGAACGCGGCGATCAGCGCGACTAGTCCGAGCACACCGAGCCCGAGCCAGACCGTCATCGAGCCGATCCGCAGGATCGGGGCGAACAGCAGCGCGCACTGCTGGAAGGCCTCGGGCGCGAGGTCCGCGCACGGCGCGGGGCTCCGCCAGGACAGCAGCACGGAGCCGAGCCCCGCGGCCACCCCGGCGACCCCGATCCACGAGACGCGCACCATCGGCACGTTCGAGAGCCGTCGCTCGACCAGGTACCAGTGCCCGAGCAGCATCGTGA
>JBEAQO010000218.1:0-5164 GCA_041163825.1 Actinomycetota bacterium
TAGGCCATCTCGCCGGTGAAGAACTCGACGTCGGTGCCGCAGACCCCGACGCGCTCGACGGCGACGACGACCTCGCCGGGCGCGGCCACCGGCTCGTCGACCTCGACGACGCCGGCCTCGCCCGGGGCGGTGATCACGAACGCGCGCATCGCGGGGACGCTAGCGACGGCCCCCTCGACCTGCGACACTCGATGCTCGACGGACGGCACGAGCCGGGCCGGACCGGTCGCCGCACGCGCGGTCCCGGGACGCCGATCCCCTGCGACCGCGGGGCGGAGGTCGCAGGGATGGTCCCGCGCACCGGCGCCGGCTACCGCACGCTCATCGCACTGCCGGGGGCGCGCACGCTGCTCGTCGGCGGGCTCCTCGGTCGCCTCCCGACGTCGATGCTCCCGGTCACCATCGTGATCGCCGGAGAGGGCGCGACCGGCTCCTACGCCGTCGGCGGCGCGGCGTCGGCGGGCTTCAGCCTCGCCGCCGCGCTCGCCGCACCCTTGACCGGGCGCCTCGTCGACCGTCTCGGCCAGCGCCGCGCCGGCCGGGCGCTGCTCGCGGTGGCGCTCGTCGCGCTCGTCGGGCTCGTCGCGGTCGTGGTCGCCAGGACGCTCGTCTGGACGATCGTGCCGCTGTCGGTGATCGCGGGCCTCGCGCTGCCCAACGTCGGGACCTACACCCGGGTGCGCTGGAGCGGGCTCGTCACAGGGGCCGACGTCGAGACGGCGCAGGCGCTCGAGTCGCTCAACGACGAAGTGAACTTCCTGGTGGGCCCGGCCGGGGCCGCCGTGCTCGCGGCGGCCGTCGCCCCCGTCGCCCCGATCGTCCTCTCGATCGTCGCGGTGACCCTCGGCGCCCTCGCGGTGACCGGCTCGCGCGTGCCGGTGCCCGCGGCACGGACCGCGCCGGGCGACGACGCGTCGGTGCGCACCCCGGTGACACCGCGCGGTGGTCGGCTCGACCGGACGGCGCTGGTGCTCGTGATGGTCGGGCTCGGCATGGCGCTCAACGGGGTGCTCGTCGCGATCGTCGCGACCGCGGAGGCGCTCGGCGATCCGGGGCTCGCCTCGGTGCTCTTCGCGGTCAACTCCGCCGCGAGCCTCGCGACCGCGCTCGTGGTCGGGCGCCTGCGCTTCCGCACCGCCCCGCGCCGGCGCATCACCGTCGCGCTCGTCGTCTACGGCCTGACCCTCGTGCCCTTCGCGCTGGTCGGGGGGGCCGGCCCCTTCATCGTCGCGTGCGCGCTCGCGGGTGCCGCGGTCGCACCGACGTTCATCCAGGTCAACGCCCACGTCGCCGCGACGAGCGAGCCCGGCCGCGTCACCGAGGCGTTCTCGTGGATCAACGCGACCGTCGGGGTCGGGCTCGCCATCGGCGCGGCCGTCGTCGGGGCGACGATCGACCGGGCGGGTCCGGACGACGCGCGGCTCGCGGTGCTCGCGATGGGGCTCGGCGTCGCGCTCGTCGCGCTCACGACCGACGGCCTGCTCGCGCTGCGCTCGCGCCGACCGACGTCGGGGCGGGACGGGGCGCCGCGGGACGGGGCCGGCGGGACCGCGAGCGCCTAGGCCAGGACGACCAGGCGGAGCTCGGTCATCTCGAGCACCGTCGCGGCGGGCCCCTCGCGGGTGTTGCCCGAGTCGCGCACGCCGCCGTAGGGCATCTGCTCGACCCGCCAGGTCGGCACGTCGTTGACGATGACACCGCCGACATCGAGCTCGGTGATCGCGCGCTTCGCGGTCGCGAGGTCGGAGGTGAACACGCCGGCCTGCAGCCCGTAGCGCCCGCCGGAGGCCAGCGCGAGCGCCATGTCGACGTCGTCGACGACGGTGACGTTGACCAGCGGACCGAAGACCTCGTCGCGGCAGACGCGCGCGTGCTCCGGCGCGCCGACGAGCACCGTCGGCACGAGCACCCCGTCCGCATCGACGCGGCCGCCGCAGGCCAGCTCGGCACCGAGCTCGCGCGCCTCGGCGATCCAGGCGAGCACGCGGTCCCGGCTCCCGGGGTCGATCAGCGCCGAGACCGCCGTCGCGGGTTCGAGCGGGTCGCCGACGACGAGCGCCTCGACGTGCCCGACGAGCAGCGGCAGGAACGCCTCGGCGACGTCGGCGTGGACGTAGACGCGCTGCACCGCGATGCAGGACTGCCCGGCGTGGGTGAAGCCGGTCTCGGCGATGCGGCGTGCCGCGAGGGCGAGGTCCGCGTCGGCGGCGACGACGACCGGTGCGTTGTTGCCGAGCTCGAGGGCGACGCGCTTCCTCGGCGCGGCGGCGCGGATGCGCCAGCCGACCTCGGGCGAGCCGGTGAAGGTCACCATCGCGACGTCGTCGTGGCCGACGAGCGCCTCGCCGAGCGCGACCGAGGAGCCGGTCACGACGTGCAGCCGGTCGGCCGGCAGCCCCGCGCGGTCGAGCAGCAGGTCGGCGAGCAGCAGCGCGGAGAGCGGCGTCTGCGGGGCGGGCTTGAGGACGACCGGGCAACCGGCGGCGATGGCCGGACCGAGCTTGTGGGCGACGAGGTTCAACGGGAAGTTGAACGGCGTGATCGCGGCGACCACCCCGATCGGCACCCGCAGGGTGAAGCCGAGCCGCCCCTCCCCCGCCGGCGCGGCGTCGAGCGCGACGCCCTGACCGGCGAGGTCGCGGCAGACGCCGGCGGAGAAGCGGAAGGTCGCGGCCGCCCGCTCGACCTCGACGCGCGCGGCCGTGATCGGCTTCGCGGCCTCGAGCGCGATGGTGCGCGCGAGCGGCTCGGCGACCTCGGGGTCGGTGAGCAGGGTCGCGGCACGATCGAGCACCTCGGCGCGCTGCCACGCGGGCCAGGAGCCCGGCGCGAGCGAGGCGCGCGCGCTCGCGACCGCCCGCTCGACGTGGCTCGCGTCCCCCTCGGGCACGCGGCCGACGAGCCGACCGTCGAAGGGCGCGCGGACCTCCAGGTGCCCGCCGGTGAGGACCCGCTCGCCGGCGATCCGCATCGGCCGGACGTCGTCGGGCGCGCTCATGCGAGCCCGTGGAGCGCGGCGACCGCATCGACGCGCTCCTCCTGGTGCGGGGCCAGCTCCTGGCCGGGGATGGTCTCGAGCCGGGGCCCGAGCGGATCGGTGACCCCGGTCGTGACGCCCGAGACGCGCTCGAGCACGGCGAGGGCGCAGAACGGCACGTACATCGCGCTGTAGCCGCCCTCGTGGGAGAGCACGAGGCGACCGTCGCACACCCGACGCGCGAGCTCGGCGATCGAGCCGACGACGTCGGCGAAGGCCGCCGCCGTCAGGAGCTGGTGGCTCAGCGGGTCGTAGGCGTTGGCGTCGTAGCCGATGGCGACGAGCACGAGCTCCGGACCGAAGCGCTCGAGCGCGGGCAGCACCACGCGGGCCATGGCCGCCTCGTAGGCGCCCCGCCCCGAGCCCGGCGGCAGCGGCACGTTGACGACGCTGCCCTCGCCCGCGCCGACCCCGACGTCCGTGTACGGACCCGAGTCGACCGGGTAGAGCCCGTCCTGGTGGACCGAGACGGTCAGCACGTCGGGGTCCGCGGCGAAGGTGTCCTGCGTGCCGTTGCCGTGGTGCACGTCGAGGTCGACGATCGCGACGCGCCCCGCACCGAGCGCCTGCGCGTGGCGCGCGGCGACCGCGACGTTGTTGAACATGCAGAAGCCCATGCCGCGGTCGGGCAGGGCGTGGTGGCCGGCGGGGCGCACGAGCGCGTAGGCGTCGCGCACCCGTCCGGCGAGCACGGCCTCGGTGGCCACGAGCGTGCCGCCGACCGACATCCTGCCGATCATCACGCCCCCGTGACCGAACGGGCTCTCGCCGTCGCCGGCATCGCCGCCCTTGGGCAGCGCGCTCTGCGCCTCGAGGTGGGCGAGGTGGCGCGGGGTGTGGACGCGCAGCAGCTCCTCGTCGGTCGCCTGGCGGGCGGGCAGGCGCTCGAGGTGCTCGGCGAGCCCGCTGACGTTGACGAGCTCGTGGATGCGGCGCTTGGCGTCCGGGTGCTCCATCGTCCGGCCCGGCTGGATGCCCACGCGCGGGTCCGGCGAGAGGAGCCCGGCGTTCGTGCCGGTGTCGTGCCAGCCGTAGAGGTCGTGCCAGACGTAGCCGGTGCTCATGCGCCACCCCCGGCGGCCCCGACCGCGCGGCCGGCCGCCTCGTAGTCGTACGCGTCGGTGCGCGGCTCGGTCAGGACGCCGTAGAGCTCGGGCCGGCGTGCGCGCAGCAGCCCCGGCAGCGACGTGAAGGGCTTGGGCGACTCCATCGAGTCGTCCTTGGCGCGCAACCAGCGCGCCCGCTCGAGGTCGAGCGTCGCGGTCACGATGGTGTCGTCGCGAGAGGCGGCGAGCACCGATTCCGGCCCGGCGATCATCGCGGTCCCCGGCTCGCCGTCGATGCGGTTCTGCGTCAGTGCGACGTGGCACTGGTTCTCGATGGCCCTCGCCCGGGCGATGACCTGCCAGTTGTCGGCCACCGCGCCGAAGCCTCCCCCGGCCGGCGCGAGCAGCACCTCCGCGCCGCGCAGGGTGAGCACCCGGGCCGGCTCGCACAGCCACAGCTCCGAGCACACGAGCAGGCCCACCTCGACGCCGTGGACCGTGCCGGTGACGAGCGCGGGGCCCGGGACCATCGGGGCGCCGTTGAGCACCGGGTGGACGTCGCCGGTGGCCGGGTGGCTGCGCGGGTAGCGGACGACCTCGGTGCCGGTCTCGTCGACCAGGTAGCCGACGGTCTCCCACACGCCGTCGACGAGCTCGATGCGCCCCCAGTACACGCCGCAGCCGCGCCGACCCGCGACCTCCGCGAGCGCCGGCGCCGCGTCGTAGTCGTGGTCGGTGCGCAGCGGACCCGGGTAGGCCTCGGGGAACACCACGAGCTGGGCACCGTCGTCCGCGGCGGCCTCGATGGCCGCGACCGCCGCGGCCACCTTGGTCGTCGCGTCGGCGCGGCTGTCGACGTGGGGCTGGACGACGGCGAGACGCAGGGTCGCGGGGCGGGTGCGCATCGGGGGCCTCCTGGTGCGGTCGGGGTCGGGATCGGGAGCGGGGTGCGGTCGGGCTCGGGGTCCGGTCGGGTCGGGTCAGCCGGGGACGCGGCCGACGAGCACGGTGAGCGGCTCGCCGAACGGTGCGCGCCGGACGTCCTCGAGGCCCGCACCCTCCATCAGGTCCGCGAACCCGA
>JBEAQO010000219.1:0-2685 GCA_041163825.1 Actinomycetota bacterium
CGACCCCGCCGCGCACCGGGAGCCGCGCCGCATGAGCGCCACCACCTCCCCCTCCACCTCGACCGGCGAGCCGCACGGGCCGGTCGCCCTCCATGACGCCGTCATCCGGTTCGCCGGCGACTCCGGCGACGGGATGCATACGAAGCAGCACAACCAGATCCGGCTGCGTCAGGGCGAGCCGGTCGTGTTCGGCCCACACGGCGAGCGGGCCGTCGTCGCCGACCCCGACGGCTCGATGCGGATCGTCCCGACCGCCGAAGCCGGTGACCGGGTCGTCGTCCACGACGCGACCCGCGAGGACCCGACCACCGCCTTCGCGCTGGCCCGGCTTGCCCCCTCGCCGACCGGCCCGACCCCGATCGGCATCTTCCGGGCGGTCGAGGTGCGCGTCTACGACGACATGGTCCGCGACCCGGTGGCGCGGGCGAGGGCGGCGGAACCGGCCAACCTGCGGGCGCTGCTCGAGGGCGGGAACGTCTGGGACGTGGCCTAGGGGCCCTGCGGGCTCCCGAGATCCTGCGCCGGACCGGCGGAGGACTAGCCTCCCGGACTGGGTGATACTTTTCTCACCCCAGAAGCGAACGACCGACCCTCCCCTCCGAACTCAGGCGTCAGCCGAGGAGTCCGACGTGACCTCCCGAAGCCTCCGCATCCTGCTCGCCGCCACCGCCACCCTCGGCTTGATCGCCACGACGGTCACGGTGCCGACTCCGCGGGCGTCGGCCGCCACGCTCTCGCTGACCTTCGAGGACGGCACCGCGGGCCGGATCGTCCTCGGCGACCTCGCGAGCCGGTCGCAGTCGAAGCCGATCTCGGTCGGCGGCTCGGACGGGGTCTACACGGTGATCGGCACCGATTCGCGAACCGGCGAGCTGTACTCGTACCTCACGGACATGCCGTACCAGGAGGGCGACCCGGGCGAGCAGCGCGAGAGCGACGAGCGGTCGACGGACGGGTTCGACTACGACCGGTCGATCACAACGTACGAGGACATCGAGGGGACCTCCCGGGCGGACGTCCTTTACCTCTACTCCGACGGGGACTGCCAGGAGATCCCGGACGGCGGGACCGCCGAAAACACCCTCGACGGCGTCGAGACGTACTGCTCGGTATTCGGCCCCGAGGTCTGGACCGGCGCCTTCAACGCGAGCTCGGGCCAGGCCCTCGCGTTCGACTACGCGGCGGAGGCCGGCGACAACTACGAGATCTACGCCTTCCTCGTCACCGTCACCTGCTCGGACCCGAGCGACCTGACGACCTGCGACTACGGGGGCGGCAAGGGGGAGAACGCGACCGACCCCCTGGACACACACACCCTTTTCCTCCACCGACGAGGTGAGCGCCTCGCGTGGTCGACGGCGTCCGTGGCAGTCCCGGGGACCGGCACCTACCGGTTCCGGTTCGTGGACGGTGCCTTCGACCAGAGCGGCGGTCAAGCGCTCGGCACCGACTTCTACATCGACCCTGCCAGCCTGGTCCTCGGCGCGGCGCAGACGATCACCTTCCCGCAGCCGGCGGACGTCGTCATCGGGGACGGGACCACGACCATCTCGGCCTCGGCGTCCTCCGGGCTGACGACGACGGTCGCGAGCCTCACCACGGGCATCTGCACGATCGACGGCGGCACCGTCACCCTCGTCGCGACCGGGACCTGCGTCCTGCGCGCCAACGCGGCCGGCGGCGAGGCGAGCGGGACGACCTACGTGGCGGCCTCCACGGTCGTCCGGTCCTTCGCGGTCCTCGCGGCCCGGACCGCACCGGTCAACAACGGCGCACCGGCCATCTCCGGGTCCGCGGTGACCGGGCGGACCCTCACAGCGATCGACGGGACGTGGGGCGACGGCGCCTCCACGATCACTGACACGTCCTACCAGTGGATCGCGACGGTCGACGGAGAGGCGACCGAGATCGCCGGCGCGACGGCCTCGACCCTCGTCCTCCCCTGCTCGCTCGAGGGCGCCGAGATCTCGGTCCGCGTCACGAAGACCAACGGCGAGGGTTCGACGTCGGCGACGTCCGCGCGGACGGTCGCGGTCACTCTTGGGACCTGCCCCGGCGAGGGCGCGGCGGAGACGACGGGTCCGACCTCCTCCCCGGTGCCGGACCCGGGCGGCGACCTCCCGACCGCGACTCCGCCGGGGTCGACGTCCGGCTCGGTGGACGGGGTGCCGGCTGCGCCGACGCCGTCGGTGCCGACTTCGGGCACGGCGAAGTACGAGGTCGGGGTCGTGCAGGCCGAGGTCCGCACGGGCGGTGCGGGGACGGTGTCCGGCCCGTCCTCCGCACCGGTCCTCCAGGTCGTCCGCGACCGGGTCGCGACCGTCGGCGGGGGCGGGATGGCCCCGGGCGGCATCGTGGAGGTCTGGATGCCGCTGCCCGGCGGTGGATCCCGGCAGGTCGCGCTGCTGCCCGTCGCACCGGACGGCACGTTCGACGGGGCGCTGCCGTTCACCGGCGAGCTCGACGGCCGCGGTCCCCTGCCGATCGGTGAGCGGACCATCCAGCTCTACGGCACCGACGCGAACGGGCAGCTGACCGTCGTGAACGTCGGGATCCGCGTCGAGCAGCCCGGTCCCCTCGCGCCCGAGCCCGAGCGGGCCCCCGGCGCGCCGCCGACGCTGACCCCCGGCCAGTCGCTGGCGACCAACGCCGGGCTTCCCACCCCCGTCGTCGTCACGCCGCTGC
>JBEAQO010000220.1:0-2512 GCA_041163825.1 Actinomycetota bacterium
CGATCAAGCTCGCCCGCCGCCACGGCAAGCGCCAGCATCCCGACAAGGTGCGCATCGTCACCCTCGAGGGCTCGTTCCACGGTCGGACCCTCGCGACCCTCGAAGCGACCGGCCAGCCGGCCAAGCACGCACCGTTCGCGCCGTTGGCCGGCTTCGTCGACACGGTCGCCCATGACGATCCCGACGCGCTCGAGGCCGCCGTCGATGAGCGGACCGCTGCCGTCCTGCTCGAGGTCGTCCAGGGCGAGGGCGGGGTCCGACCGCTCGACGCGCGCATGCTCCTCGCCGCGCGACGGGCGGCCGATGCTCGAGGTGCGCTCCTCATCGTCGACGAGGTCCAGACCGGCATGGGCCGGACCGGTGACTGGTTCGCGTGGCAGGGATCGCCGGTGGTGCCCGACGTGATGACCCTGGCCAAGGCGTTGGCCAACGGTCTTCCCATCGGTGCGGTCGTCGCCCACGGCGCGGCGGCCGACGCCCTCGGACCCGGCGACCACGCGACCACCTTCGGGGGCAACCCGGTGACCGCGGCCGCCGCCAACGCGGTCATCGACACCATCGAGCGCGAGGGCCTGCTCGAGCGGGTCCGCGTGGTCGGCGAGCGGCTCGCGGCGGGGCTCCGCCCGCTCGCGGCCCGGTACCCGCAGGTCGCGGGGGTGCGGGGCCGCGGTCTGCTCCTTGCGCTCGTGCTCGATGTGCCGCTCGCTCCGGCGCTGGAGTCGGCGCTGCGTGCCGAGCGGGTCATCGCGGGCGCGATCGGCACGCAGGTCCTGCGTCTGGCACCGCCGCTGACGATCGGTGACGACGAGGTCGAGCAGGCGCTGGCGGCCATCGCCTCCGCCATGGAGCGCACCCTCGGGAGGGAGGCGGCATGAGCAGCGCCCGGACGTCCACCGGACCCGCCGTCGGCCCCGGGCACGTACGCACCAGCGCCGACCTCGATCGGGCGACCATCGTGCGGGTGCTCTCGCTCGCCGGTCGGCTCCGCGAGGAGCGGCGGCAGGCCATCGCGGACGGGCGTCCGGTCGTCCGCGACGAGCTCGCCGGGCGCACGGTCGCGCTCGTCTTCGAGAAGCCCTCCACCCGGACCCGCGTCTCCTTCCAGGTCGCGGTCACCGAGCTCGGGGGAGCGGCGCTGCCGCTGTCGTCCGCGGAGCTGCAGCTCGGACGTGGCGAGACGATCGCCGACACGGCCGCGGTCCTCTCGCGCTACGTGCACGCGATCGTGCTCCGGACCTTCGGGCAGGAGCGCTTGGACGAGCTGGCGGATGCGGCGAGCGTCCCGGTGATCAACGCGCTCTCGGACCTCGACCATCCCTGCCAGGCGCTCGCCGACCTGTTGACGCTCCAGGACGAGTTCGGGCGGCTCCAGGGCGTGGCTCTGGCCTACGTCGGCGACGGCAACAACGTCGCGCACGCGCTCCTGGTCATGGGAGCGACCATGGGCCTCGACGTGCGTGTCGCCCATCCCGAGGGCCATGCTCCGGACCCCGCGATCGTCGCCGAGGCCGCGCGTCGGGCGGAGGCGGCCGGTGGCCGGGTGTCGGTGACGACCGACGTCGACGCGGCCGTCGAGGGTGCCGATGCGCTCTACACCGACGTCTGGGTCTCGATGGGGCAGGAGGACGCGCCCGACCGGCGCGAGGCGTTCGTCCCGTACCGGTTGGACGAGGCGCTGCTCGCCCGTGCTGCCGAGCACGCGATCGTGCTGCACTGCCTGCCCGCCCATCGCGGGGAGGAGATCAGCGGCGGCGCCATCGATGGTCCGTCCTCGCGGGTGTTCGATCAGGCGGAGAACCGTCTGCACGTCCAGAAGGCGCTGCTGGTCGAGCGCTGCGCGGTCCGCCCGGCGGGCCCAGCATGAGCGAGCGCACGCGGCGGCATGCCGAGCTGCGGCGCCTGATCGGCGCGCGGCGGCTCCGCTCGCAGGTCGAGGTGCGTGCGGCCCTGGCCGAGTCGGGGCTCGACGTCCATCCCGCGACGATCAGCCGCGACCTCGAGGAGCTCGGCGCGCACAAGGTCCGTGGCGACGACGGGCAGCTCGCCTACCGGCTCGCGGACGCCACCGCGCTGGCGAGCGATGCCGTCGATGACGTGCTGCGCCGGTTCGTGGTCGATGTCGATGCCTCCGGCAACCTCGCGGTGCTCCGCACGCCGCCGGCCTGCGCGCACCCGGTCGCCTCGGCGATCGACCGCGCGGGCTTCGACGACGTGCTCGCGACGGTCGCCGGGGACGACACGGTCCTCGTCGTCGCCGTCGAGGGCACGACGGGAGCCAGCCTCGCCGGCCGCCTCGCGGCGCGCCTCGGACTGGCCGCCGACCTCGCAGGATCCGCCGCGTCGATCGGCGCACGGCGGAGGAGCCGACCCGGGATCGAGATCGCTCGGTCCGACCGCCAAGGAGCCTGACCATGACCCGCCCACGCGTCGTCCTCGCCTACTCGGGCGGCCTCGACACCAGCGTCGCCATCCGGTGGCTGAACGAGCATCGTGACGTCGACGTCGTCGCCTG
>JBEAQO010000221.1:0-15852 GCA_041163825.1 Actinomycetota bacterium
GGGACCGTCACCACCGAGGAAGATCTCGACCGGCTCGTCGGAGCTGGAGCGCACGACGAGCTCCTTGATGTTGAGGACGATGTCGGTCACGTCCTCCTTGACCCCCTCGATGGCCGAGAACTCGTGGAGGACCGCACCGCCCTCCGGGCCCGCGGCCTGCGCGGAGGTGAACCGGATCCGCGTCACCGCGGCACCCGGGACCGACGAGAGCAGGGTGCGACGCAGGGCGTTGCCCAGCGTGTAGCCGAAGCCCGGGTCGAGCGGGTCGACCGTGAAGCGCGAGCGGACGCCCTCCTCGACGATCTCCTCGCTCAGCGACGGGCGGTACGAGATGAACGACGAACCGATCGGGGTCTCGTCCAGGAAGGCGACACCCTCGTCGTCGTAGAAGCCGAACTCCGACATCCTCGCTCCTCACAGGGTCGGCAGGGACGTCCCCCTGCCACGCGCCGCCCTCGATCCCGGGGCCATCGGCGACGCGCTGTCCGGTCCGCGCCCCGGGACCCGGGCCGGTGCGCGGGCCACGGACGGGCGTCCGTGGCGGCTGCGGTCGGTACGGGCGGGAGCGCCCGCACCGGTGTCACTTCGAGTACAGCTCGACGATCATCTGCTCCTGCACGGGCGTATCGATCTGGGAGCGCACGGGCAGGTCGACGACACGGACCTGGAAGGTCGACGGGTCCACCTCGAGCCAGCCGGGGCGGGCCGACGGATCGAAGACCTGCAGCGACCCGATGATCGCCTGCGACTCGCGACCCCGCGGACGGATCTCGATGACGTCGCCCGGCTTGACCCGGTAGGACGGCACGTTGGTCGTCCGCCCGTTGACGGTCACGTGGCGGTGCGTCACGAGCTGGCGCGACTCCGCCCGCGAGCGCCCGAACCCGGCACGGCGCAGCACGTTGTCCAGACGAAGCTCGAGCAGGACGAGCAGGTTCTCGCCGGTCCTGCCATCACGTCGAGAGGCCTCCTCGTAGTAGCGACGGAACTGCTTCTCGAGGACGCCGTAGTAGTAGCGCGCCTTCTGCTTCTCGCGCAGCTGCAGCAGGTACTCGGACTCCTTGATGCGTCCGCGGCCGTGCTGCCCCGGCGGGTAGGGGCGCTTCTCGTAGCTCTTGTCGTTGCCCTTGAGGTCGACGCCGAGGCGGCGCGACTTCTTGGTCATCGGTCCGGTGTAACGGGCCATCGTCGTTGCTCTCCTGTGCTCTGCGCCGGCGTCAGGTGCGGCGCCGCTTGGGCGGGCGGCAGCCGTTGTGCGGCACGGGGGTGATGTCCTTGATCGAGAGCACCTCGACGCCCATCGCCGCGAGGGTGCGGATGGCGGTCTCGCGCCCGGAGCCCGGACCCTTCACGAGCACGTCGACCTTGCGGACGCCGTTCTCGATGGCCGCCTTCGTCGCCTGCTCGGCCGCGACCTGCGCCGCGAACGGGGTCGACTTGCGCGACCCCTTGAACCCGGCATGCCCACCGGTCGACCAGGAGATCACGTTGCCCTGGAGGTCGGTGAAGGAGATGGTCGTGTTGTTGAACGTCGACTTGATGTGGACCTGCGCATGGAGCACGTTCTTGCGCTCGCGCTTCTTGGCCCGCTGCTTCTTCTGCGCCATCGTCGGCTCCTCAGTGCTTCCGCGTCGGCTTGCGGATGCCACCGACGGCCTTCTTCGGCCCCTTGCGGGTCCGGGCGTTGGTGTGCGTCCGCTGCCCACGCACCGGCAGACCGAGGCGGTGACGGATCCCCTGGTAGGAGCCGATCTCGATCTTGCGCTTGATGTTGTTCGCGACCTCACGCCGCAGGTCGCCCTCGACGCGGTACGCGTTCTCGATGTGGTTGCGCAGCCGCTGGACCTGGTCCTCGGTGAGGTCCCGGACGCGGACGTCCTCACCGATGCCGGTCTCCGCGAGCGTCTGACGCGCGCGCGTGGGACCGACCCCGTAGATGTAGGTGAGCGCGATCACCGCCCGCTTCTCGCGGGGGATGTCGACGCCGGCGATGCGTGCCATGGTCGTCCTCCTCAGCCCTGGCGCTGCTTGTGGCGCGGGTTCTCGCAGATGACCCGCACGCGCCCGTCCCGACGGATGACCTTGCACTTGTCGCACATCTTCTTCACGGAAGGCTTGACCTTCACGTCGCTTCCTCTCTCGGCGGTCGACGACCGTTCGGTCGTCGCGGTCCGGGGCTGCCTCCCGCGGACCGGGGCCTCGCTCCGGGTGGAGCGGCCGGCCGACTCGACGTCGCGGGGTCCCGCGCGTCGGATGCGGCCTCAGCGGGCGGACCCGCCTCGGCGTTGTGTCCATCCCGTCCGGGGCTCCCCGCTGCGGCAGCATCGGGGCCGGACGAGCCGGGGTGGTGCATGGTGCTGGGTCGTGCGTCCTGCCGGCCACGCGCTCGCGCGACGTCCTACTTGTAGCGGTAGGTGATCCGCCCCCTCGTCAGGTCGTAGGGCGAGAGCTCGACCACCACGCGGTCCCCGGGCAGGATCCGGATGTAGTGCATCCGCATCTTGCCGCTGATGTGGGCCAGCACGTTGTGGCCGTTCTCCAACTCCACCCGGAACTGCGTGTTGGGCAGGGCCTCCGTGACCGTGCCCTCCACCTGGATGGAGTCCTCCTTCTCCGCCACGCTTCCTCCACGTCCTCGGGCCCGACCGCAGCGTCGTCGACCGGCGCGCGGGACACCGCGCGAGGTCGGGGACCGCGCCGTCCGGCGAGGCCGGTCGGTGCGTCGCGGACGAACGACGCCCTGCCGAGCGGCAGGGCGCTGTCCCGGGAGGATACCCCTGCCCCGAGGGCCCCGGCAAGCCCGCAGCGGGCCCCGAGGGGCCGTCAGGCGGCCGGGCGGGCCTCCCGCTGGGTCGGATCGACGGGTTCGCCCTCCCGGGCCGTCAGGACACGGGGCCCGTCCTCCGTCAGGGCCACCGTGTGCTCCCAGTGGGCCGAGAGCGAGCCGTCGGCGGTGACCACCGTCCAGCCGTCGTCCAGCAGCCGCGTCTGGGGCGAGCCGAGCGTGAACATCGGCTCGATCGCGATGACCCAGCCGGGCGACAGGCGGAGCCCCTTGCCCGCCCGGCCATAGTTGGGCACCGACGGGTCCTCGTGCAGGGAGCGCCCGATGCCGTGCCCGACGTACTCGCGCACCACCCCGTGGCCGTTCGCCGTAGCGACCGCCTCGATGCTGGACCCGATGTCGCCGAGACGGTTGCCATCGAGGACGCTGGCGAGCCCGCGCCACATCGCCTCGTGGGTCGCGTCCACGAGCTCCGCCACCTCGGGTGCGGCCTCGCGCTCGCCCCCGACGATGATGGTGAACGCCGAGTCCCCGTGGAACTCGTCGACGATGGCACCGCAGTCGATCGAGAGGACGTCGCCCGCACGCAGCACGACGTCGCGGGAGGGGATGCCGTGGACGATCTCCCGTCCCACCGAGGCGCAGACGGTGGCGGGGAACCCGCGGTACCCCTTGAACGACGGCACCGCACCCGCTGAGCGGATCACTCGCTCGGCGATGGCATCGAGGTCGGCCGTCGACACGCCCGGGGCGACGGCCTCCATGACGGCCTCGTTGGCCCGCGCGACGACCCGGCCGGCGCGCGCCATCGTCTCGATCTCGGCCGGGCTCTTCTTGATGATCATCGGGCGCTCGTCACGCCGCGCTCACGACACGACCCCGCCGTACTCCGACACGATCGCCATGATGCGCTCATGCACGGCGTCGATGTCCCCGACGGCGTCGACATCGCGCAGGAGCCCGCGCTCCCAGTAGAAGGCCTCGAGCGGCTCGGTCTGCGTGCGATAGACGTCGAGGCGGTTGAGCACGACGTCCTCGCGATCGTCGTCCCGCTGGACGAGCACGTCACCGCAGTCGTCGCAGCGGCCGGGCTCCCTGGGCGGCTGCAGTCGGATGTGGGAGATGGCGCCGCATCGGTCGCAGGTCCGACGGCCGGAGAGGCGCTCGACGACCTCGGCCGGGTCCACCGCCAGCCGGAGGACGAGTCCGAGCTGCGCCTCACGCTCGACGAGCAGCGCCTCGAGCGCACGTGCCTGCGGGACCGTGCGCGGGAACCCGTCGAGCACGAAGCCCCGATCGGCGTCCGGCTCGGCGAGCCGGTCCCCGACCATGCCGATGATCACGTCGTCCGGGACGAGCTCCCCGGCGTCCATGAAGCGCTTGGCCTCGCGACCGAGGTCGGTCCCCCGACGCACGTTCTCCCGGAGGATGTCGCCGGTCGAGATGTGCGGGACGGCCAACGCTGCCGCGACCCGCACGGCCTGGGTCCCCTTGCCCGCCCCCGGCGGTCCGAGCAGCATGATCCGCACGTCCGGCCTCCCGGCGCCCGTCACCTCGCGACGGGCCCCTCGTCAGCTGATGAAGCCCTCGTAGTCGCGCTGCAGGAGCTGCGACTCGACCTGCTGGGCGGTCTGCAGCGCGACACCGACCATGATGAGCAGGCTCACCCCCCCGAGCGGGAACGCCTGGATGTTGCCGACCGCGAGCAGGATGAAGGGCAGGATCGCGATGGCCGCGAGGTAGAGCGAGCCCGGCAGGGTGATCCTCGTCAGGATGCGGTCGAGGTGCTCGGCGGTCTGCCGCCCCGGTCGGATGCCCGGCACGAACCCGCCGTACCGCTGCATGTTGTCGGCGACCTCGACCGGGTTGAACGTGATCGCCGAGTAGAAGTAGGCGAAGAAGATGGTCAGGGTCGCGAACACCACGAGGTAGACCGGGTTCGTCGCGTTGCCCAGGTACTCATCGGTGAACGTCCGCAGTGCCTCGTTGCCCGAGAGCTGCGCCGTGAGCCCGGGCAGGAACATGAGGGACGAGGCGAAGATGACCGGGATGACGCCGGACTGGTTCACCTTGAGCGGGATGTAGGTCGACTGCCCACCGTAGGTCCGTCGACCGACCTGGCGACGCGCGTACTGGACGGGGATGCGCCGCTGCCCCATCTCCATGAAGACGACACCCGCCGTGAGCAGGACCCCCATCGCGAGCACGCCAGCGACCCAGCCCCAGCCGTTCGAGGTCTGCACGATCGAGAGCTCGGAGGGGAACTGGCTGATGATCGACACGTAGATCAGCAACGACATCCCGTTGCCGATGCCGCGCGAGGTGATCAGCTCGCCGAGCCACATGATGAGCGAGGTACCGGCGGTGAGCGTGAGCACCGCGACGATGACGATACCGGTCCCCGCGCCGGGCATGACGTTCGTGCCGAAGGCCGTGCCGTTGATGGCGAGGGTCACGAGCGCGGACGACTGCAGCAGGGCGAGCCCGATCGTCACGTAGCGCGTGTACTGGGTGATCTGCCGGCGGCCCTGCTCGCCCTCGCGCTGCAGCTCCTCGAGCCGCGGGATGACGACCGCGAGGAGCTGCATCATGATGCTCGCGGTGATGTAGGGCATGATGCCGAGCGAGAACACCGCCATCTGCTGCAGCGCCCCGCCGGCGAAGACGTTGATGATCCCGACGATCTGCGCCGCACCAGCACCCGCCGTCGCGTCCCGCAGCTGCGCGACATCGACGCCCGGGATCGGGATCCACGCGCCCACGCGGTAGACGAGCACGATGAGGAGCGTGAACAGCAGCTTGCGACGCAGGTCCGGGATCCGGAACGCGGTCACGAAGGCGCGGAGCATGTCGTCCTCGGGTCTCGGGCGATGCTAACGGGTCAGCGGACGCTTCCCCCGGCCGCCGTGATCTTCGCAGCGGCGGTGGCGCTCACCTTGTCGAGGCTCACCGTCAGGGCCTTGGAGACCTCGCCATGGCCGAGCAGCTTGACCGGCCGCTTGCGCTTGACCAGCCCCTTCGCGTTGAGGGTCGCGGCCGAGACCTCGTCCCCGGCCTCGAACCACTCGTCGAGACGGCCGACGTTGATGACCGCGTAGACGACCTTGTTCGGGTTCTTGAAGCCCGCCGCCTTGGGCTGACGGCGGACGAGCGGCATCTGGCCGCCCTCGAAGCCGGCCGGAACGGACCCGCGCGCGCCCGAGCCCTTCGTACCGCGACCAGCGGTCTTGCCGCCGCGACCGCGGTCACCGCGCGCGACGCGCTTGCGCTCGGTCTTGGCGCCCTCGGCGGGCTTGAGGTGGTGGAGCTTCGTGGTCATGCATCACCCCCAGCGCTCGCGCGCTCGGTCGCTGCCTTCTTGGCCGGCGCCTTCTTGGCCGGCGCCTTCTTGGCCGGCGCCTTCTTGGCCGGCGCCTCCGCCGCGGTGACCACCGCGGGGGCGTCGACCTCCTCGAAGCTCACCAGGTGCGGGACCTTGCGCAGCATTCCTCGGACCTCAGGACGGTCCGGGCGCACGACGACATGGCGGATGCGGCGCAGGCCGAGCGAGCGCACCGTGGCGCGCTGGTCGGCCGTGCGACCGATCGTCGAGCGGACCTGCTCGATGCGCAGATAGCCGGGCATCAGTGACCGCCTCCTCGCATGGCGTCGAGCATCTTCGCCGGAGCCACGTGCTCGACCGCCTTGTCGCGCAGGGTCGCCACGTCCTGCGCGGAACGCAGGTCCTTGAGGCCCGCGACGGTGGCGTGCACGACGTTGATCGGGTTCGAGGTGCCGAGCGACTTCGCGAGGAGGTCGTGGATGCCCGCGGCCTCGACGACCGCGCGCACCGGACCGCCCGCGATGACCCCGGTCCCCGGTGCGGCGGGCTTGAGCATGACCTGGCCGGCACCGGCTCGACCGACCACGGGGTGGACGATCGTCGAGCCGACCATGGGGACCGTGAAGAGGTTCTTCTTCGCCTCCTCGACGCCCTTCTGGATCGCCGACTGGACCTCCTTGGCCTTGCCGTGCCCGACGCCGACCTTGCCCTTGCCGTCACCCACGACGACCAGTGCGGTGAACTGGAAGCGTCGACCACCCTTCACGACCTTGGAGACACGGTTGATCGCGACGACCCGCTCGTCGAACTGGTCGCGCTCGGCCTCGCGGCCGCGCTGGCGGCGATCGTCGCGACCACGGCCGCGACCCGGGCCCTGTGCCCCTCGCTGGTTGGCTGCCATCCTCTGGGCTCCTCGGTCGCTCTAGAACTCGAGACCGGACTCGCGCGCGCCCTCGGCGAGGGCGGCGATCCGGCCGGCGTAGCGGTTGCCGCCACGGTCGAACACGCAGGTGGTGATGCCGGCCGACGCGGCGCGGCGACCGACGAGCTGGCCGACCTGCCGAGCCACGGCGGACTTGTCGCCCGGCTGGACGTCGGCGTCGCGCGACGAGGCGGACGCGAGCGTCACCCCGGCGACGTCATCGATGAGCTGGGCGTAGATGTGCGCGTTGCTGCGGTACACCGACAGGCGCGGTCGAGCGGCGGTGCCGCTGACGCGCTTGCGGATGCGCAGTCGGCGCCGGTCGCGCGCCTCGCGCTTCTTGGTCGCTTCCATCTCGTGCTGCTCTCCTGTCCCGCTCCGGCCTCCGCGTCGGAGACCTGCGGGGTCCGCGCGCCCGGCCGCTCAGCGGCGCGGGCGCGTGCTCATCGTGCGCCGGCCTTGCCTGCCTTGCGGCGGATGACCTCGCCCTCGTACTTGATGCCCTTGCCCTTGTAGGGCTCCGGCGGACGGACCTTCCGGATGTTCGCAGCGACCTGGCCGACGAGCACCTTGTCGATGCCACGGACGACGATCCGGGTCGGCGAGGGCACCTCGAAGGCGATGCCCTCGGGAGCGTCCACCGGCACCGGATGGGAGTACCCGACCTGGAGCTCGAGGCCCTTGCCCTTCGCGGCCGCTCGGTAACCGACGCCGACGAGGTCGAGCGTCTTGGCGTAGCCCTCATGGACACCGGTGACCATGTTGGCCACGAGCGTGCGGACGAGGCCGTGGCGCGACCGCTCCGTGCGCGACTCCCCGGTGCGGGTGACGACGATGGCACCGTCGTCCGCGCGCGAGATGCTGACGCCCTCCGGCATCGTGCGCGTCAGCTCGCCCTGCGGGCCCTTGGCGGTCACCGTGAGCCCGTCGATGGTCACATCGACGCCCGAAGGGACGGGGACGGGGACCTTACCGATCCGAGACATGTCGATCGCTCCTCGCTCGACTCACCAGACGTAGGCGAGGACCTCGCCTCCGAGGCCCTGCTTGCGTGCGGTGCGGTCGGTCATCAGCCCCTCGTTGGTCGAGAGGATCGCGACGCCGAGGCCGCCGAGCACGCGCGGGACCTCGTCACGCTTCACATAGACGCGCAGCCCCGGCTTCGAGATGCGGCGCAGCCCCGCGATGACCCGCTCGCGACGCGGGCCGTACTTGAGGGTGACGGTCAACGTCGCCTGCGGTTCGGTCTCCTCGACCGACCAACCGGCGATGTAGCCCTCCTGCTCGAGGATCCGGGCGACGTTCACCTTGATCTTCGAGGACGGCATGGTGGTCGCTTCCTTGTAGGCCAAGGACGCGTTGCGGATGCGGGTCAGCATGTCCGCCACGGGGTCGGTCATCGTCATCGGTGCTCGCTCCATCGGGGTTGCGGGGTGGTCGCCCCGTACTTCCCGTCCATGCGTCGGGTGTCGCGCTCGTCGTGGGTGCGGTCCGGGCTCACCAGCTGGCCTTGGTCACGCCGGGGAGCTCCCCGGCGTGCGCCATCTCGCGGAAGCAGACCCGGCACAGCTTGAACCGGCGGAACACGGCGCGGGGCCGCCCGCAGCGCTGGCAGCGCGTGTGCTGCTGGACGCCGAACCGGGCGCCCCGCGCGTTCGCGACGATCTTGGACGTCTTGGCCATCGGTCAGCCCTCCTGGGAGCGGACGAACGGGAACCCGAACGCCGCGAGGAGCGCACGCGCGTGCGCATCGTGCTCGGTCGTCGTCACGATGGTCACGTCCATGCCGCGCACCGCGTCGATCGAGTCGTAGTCGACCTCGGGGAACACCAGCTGCTCCTTGAGGCCGAACGTGTAGTTGCCGTGCCCATCGAAGGCGTCCGGCTTCATGCCACGGAAGTCACGGATGCGCGGGAGCACCACCGAGAGCAGTCGGTCGAAGAACTCCCACATCCGGTCACCCCGGAGGGTGACCTTCACGCCGATCGGCATGCCCTCGCGCAGCTTGAAGGCGGCGATGGACTTGCGCGCACGGTTCACCCGCGGCTTCTGGCCCGTGATGATGGCGAGGTCGCGCATGGCGCCCTCGAGGGCCTTCGAGTCGCTGACGGCCTCTCCCAGCCCGACGTTCACGACGATCTTCTCCAGCCCCGGGACCTGCATCGGGTTGGAGAGACCGAGCTCGCGCTGCAGCATGGCCGCGACCTCGTCGCGGTAGCGCTGCTTGAGCCGTGGGCTCGCGGTGGTCTGCTGCATCATCGGTTCCCTGCTCCGCCCGTCTCCGGGCCCGTCACTCGGTGTCGTCGCGCTCAGAAGGTCTTGCCGCAGCGCTTGCAGGCGCGCGCCTTGCTGCGACGGTCGCCCTCGGTCTCGTACACGTAGCCGACCCTGGTCGCCCTGTTGCAGGACGGGCACACGGGCATCACGTTCGAGGCGTGGATCGTCGCCTCGGTCTCGATGATCCCGCCCTCCTGCGCGCCCCGCTGGGTCTGCAGGCGCTGGTGCTTCTTGACGTAGTTGACGCCCTCGACGAGCACGCGCCCGCGGTCCTTGAGGACGCGAACGACGCGACCGGTCTTCCCGGCGTCCTTGCCCGCCATCACGCGGACCTGGTCGTCCTTCCGGATGCGTTCCATCGTCACAACACCTCCGGCGCGAGCGAGATGATCCGCATGAACTTGCGGTCACGGAGCTCGCGCGCCACGGGACCGAAGATCCGGGTGCCACGAGGGGCACCGTCGGGACGGATGATCACGCAGGCGTTGTCATCGAACCGGATGTAGGACCCGTCGGGACGTCGGCACTCCTTGGAGGTCCGGACGACGACGCAGCGGACGACCTCACCCTTCTTGACGTTGGACTGCGGGATCGCCTGCTTGACGGTCCCGATGAACACGTCACCGACGGAGGCGTAGCGGCGGCCGGAGCCACCGAGCACGCGGATGCAGAGCACCTCCTTGGCGCCCGAGTTGTCCGCGACGTTGAGCCGCGATTCCGTCTGGATCATGGTCCTCCACCTGCTTCCTGGTCACTGGTGCCCCGAGCGGTCCGCACCGCTCGGGCGCCTCACTCAGCGCGCTCGATGACCTCGGCGAGCCGCCAGCGCTTCAGCTTCGAGAGCGGTCGCGTCTCGACGATGCGGACGGTGTCACCGACGTGGGCATCGTTCGCCTCGTCGTGCGCGTGGTACTTCTTGCTCACGCTGATCGTCTTGCCGTAGAGCGGATGCGTCGTACGGCGCTCGACGCGCACGACGATCGTCTTGTCCTGCTTGTCGGACACGACGACGCCCTGGCGCTCCTTGCGCGCGGCGCGGGTCGCGGTCTCGCTCATCATCACGCCTTCCTGCGCGCGGCGGCGATCTCGCGCTCGCGCATCACGGTCAGGACCCGCGCGATCTCGCGCTTGACCTGCTGGAGCCGACGGGGGTTGTCGAGCTGCCCGGTGACGTTCTGGAACCGGAGGTTGAACAGCTCCTCCTTGCCCTCCGCGAAGCGCTGGAGGAGCTCGTCGTCGGGCAGCTCACGGAGCTCGGATGGGGTCACTGTCCCGCCTCCTCGCGCTTGACGAACCTCGAACGGACCGGGAGCTTGTGCGACGCCTTGCGCATCGCCTCCCGGGCGAGCTCCTCCGGGACACCGGAGAGCTCGAACATCACGCGGCCCGGCTTGACCGGCGCGACCCAGTGGTCGGGCGAGCCCTTGCCCGAACCCATCCGCGTCTCGAGCGGCTTCTTGGTGATGGACCGGTCCGGGAAGATCGTGATCCGGACCTTGCCGCCACGCTTGACCGCACGCGTGATCGCGATACGTGCCGACTCGATCTGTCGGGCCGTGATCCAGCCCGGGGTGGTCGCCATCAGCCCGAAGTCACCGACGTGGACCTCGGTGTGGCCCTTCGAGCCGCCCTTGAGCGGCCGCGGTCGGTGCTGCTTGCGGTGCTTGACGCGCTTGGGAGCGAGCATCAGGCCTCACCCTCCTTCTCCGCGCCGGACCCGTCCTCGGGCACCTGGCTCTCCTCCGACGCGGCCGCCGCGGGAGCCTCGGGCGCAGCGGCCTCCGGAACCTCCGATGCGTTCGCGACCGGGGCGATGGCCTCCGAGCCCTCCGCGCCCTCGGGCGCAGCCGACTCGGTGGCCGGTGCCGCGACGGCCTCGCTCGCCTCCGCGGGCGCCACCTCAGCGGGCTCCGCGACCGGTCGCGGCGCACGCTGACCGACACCGGTGACCTTCTTCGCGACACTCGCGGCCTTGCGCGCCGCCTGACGGCGCGGGCGGTCATCGACCGTGCGGCCCTCGGCGAGCGCCTTGGCGCGGTCCATGGCGCGCTGGACCTCGGCCTCCTCGCCGGAGCCGATCTGGTCCCCGGTGTAGATCCAGACCTTGACGCCGATGCGGCCATAGGTCGTGCGGGCCTCGTCGAAGCCGTAGTCGACCTTCGCGCGCAGCGTGTGCAGCGGCACCCGGCCCTCGCGGTACCACTCGGTACGACTCATCTCGGCACCGCCGAGACGGCCGCTGACCTGGATGCGGATGCCCTTGGCGCCGGCCTTCATCGAGGACTGGACGGCGCGGCGCATCGCGCGGCGGAACGAGACGCGCCCGCGAAGCTGCTCGGCGACGTTGTAGGCGACGACCTGGGCGTCGAGCTCCGGGTTCTTGATCTCGACGATGTCGAGCTGGATCTTCTTGCCGGTCAGGCGCTCGAGGTCCGCGCGGATCTGGTCGGCCTCCATCCCGCGCCGACCGATGACGATGCCGGGGCGCGCGGCCTGGAGGTTGATGACGACGTTGTCCCGCGTACGGGTGATGTCGATGCGGCTGACCCCGGCGTGACGGACGCGCGTGCGCAGGAACGTCCGCAGCTTCTCGTCCTCGTGGAGGTAGGTCGCGTAGTCCTTGCGGTCGGCGATCCACTTGGACTTCCAGTCCGTGGTGACTCCGAGCCGGAACCCGTAGGGGTTGACCTTCTGGCCCATGTCAGACCTCCTCGGCCGGTGCGACGGCGACCGTGATGTGGCTGGTGCGCTTGCGGATGCGGTAGGAGCGGCCCTGGGCCCGCGGCTGGAAGCGCTTGATCGTCGGCCCCTCGTCGGCGTACGCCTTGGCGACCACGAGCTCGTCGGGGTCGAGGCCGTCGTTGTTCTCCGCGTTGGCGACGGCCGAGTTGAGGACCTTCAGCAGCGGGTCCGCGGCACCCTTGCCGGCGAAGCGCAGGACCGTCACCGCCTCGGCCACGGGTCGGCCGACGATGAGCGGCGTCAGCTGCCTCACCTTGGAGGCGCTGACCCGCACGAACTTGGCGGTCGCCTTGACCTCGGTCATCTTCGTTCGCTCCTGCTTCGCTCACCCGGCGGGCGAGCCTCGGTGCCCCGCCTCAGCGGCGCTTCTTCGTGCCCTGCTTCTCGCCCGCGCCGCCCCACTTGATGGCACGGGTCGGAGCGAACTCGCCGAGCTTGTGGCCGACCATCGACTCGGTCACGAACACCGGCACGTGCTGCTTGCCGTCATGGACGGCGATGGTGTGACCGACCATCTCGGGGAAGATGGTCGAACGGCGCGACCAGGTCTTGATGACCCGCTTCTCGCCCTTGCCGTTCTGCTCGTCCACCTTCTTCATCAGGTGAGCGTCGATGAACGGCCCCTTCTTCAGGCTGCGTGGCATGGTCAGCGACTCCGGTTCTTGCCGCGACGGCGGATGATCTGCTTGTCGGAGGCCTTGGCGCGTCGGGTACGACGCTCGGGGTTGCCCCACGGGTCGACCGGGTGGCGGCCGCCGGAGGACTTGCCCTCACCGCCGCCGAGCGGGTGGTCGACGGGGTTCATGGCGACACCACGGGTCTGCGGGCGACGCCCCTTCCAGCGCGAGCGACCGGCCTTGCCGAGCTTGACGAGCTCATGCTCCTCGTTGCCGACCGCGCCGATCGAGGCGCGACACCGCGCGTCGACCAGCCTGATCTCACCCGAGGGAAGGCGCAGCGCGGCGTTCTTGCCCTCCTTGGCGAGCAGCTGGATCGCCGTGCCGGCCGAGCGCCCCATCTTGGCGCCGCCCCCCGGCCGAAGCTCGACCGCGTGGACGACGGTCCCGACCGGGATGCTGGCCAGCGGGAGGGCGTTGCCCACCTTGATGTCGGCCTCCGGACCCGAGACCACGAGCTGGCCGACCTGCAGGTTCTTCGGTGCCAGGATGTAACGCTTCTCGCCGTCGTGGTAGTGGAGCAGCGCGATGCGCGAGGAACGGTTCGGGTCGTACTCGACCGCCGCGACCGTCGCGGGGACCCCGTCCTTGTGCCGCCGGAAGTCGATGAGGCGGTAGCGGCGCTTGTGCCCGCCGCCACGATGCCGGCTCGTGATGCGACCGTGGACGTTGCGGCCCGCACGACGCGGGAGCGGGCCCGTCAGCGACTTCTCCGGCTTCGATCGGGTGATCGTCGCGAAGTCGCTCACGGAAGCCCCGCGCCGCGAGGGCGTGGTCGGCTTGTACTTGCGGATGGCCATGGTCACCTCTCCACGAGGACGTGGTGGTGGGTCGTCAGAGACCCGCCTCGAAGAGCTCGATCTCCTCGCCGGGAGCGAGCGTCACGATGGCGCGCTTCGTGTCGGGACGCTTCCCAACGACGATGCCGCGCCGCTTGCGCTTACCGGACCGGTTCATCGTGTTCACGCTCAGCACCTTCACGCCGAAGATCCGAGCGATCGCCTGCTTGATCTCGGTCTTGTTGGCACGCTGGTCGACGACGAACGTGTACTTGTTCTCGCCGATCATCCCGTAGGACTTCTCGGAGATGACGGGCTTGATGATGATGTCCCGCGGGTCCTTCATGCGCCCACCTCCGCGAGCTCGGCGGCCTCGTCGGCACGCATGCCGGTCCCGATCAGCGGGACGGCGCGCTCGTCCATCACGACCACGTCGCTCACCAGCACGTCGTGCGTGTTGAGCTGGTCGACGAGCAGGACGTGGACGTCGGCGAGGTTGCGGACGCTCAGCAGGGCCGGCTCGTCCCACTCCGCCAGGACCAGCAGGACGCGTCCCTCCACGCCGAGCGCGGCGAACGCGGCCGTGGCCGCCTTCGTGCTCGGCGCCTCGAACGTGAAGCCGCGCACGACGACGAGCGCGTCGGAGGTCCGACGGTCGGTGAGCGCGGACGCGAGCGCGAGGCGCCGCATCTTTCGGTTGACGCGCTGCGTCCAGTCCTTGGGGGTGCGGCCGTGGGAGACCCCGCCTCCGGTCCACTGCGGCGCCCGGATCGAGCCCTGCCGCGCACGACCCGTTCCCTTCTGCTTGAAGGGCTTGCGGCCACCACCGGCCACCTCACCGCGCGTCTTGGTCTTGTGCGTGCCCTGGCGCGCGGCAGCGAGCTGCGCCGTGACGACCTGATGCATGACCGGGACGTTGACGTCGACATCGAACCAGTCCCCGGGCAGGGTGGCCGTGCCGGCCTTCTTGCCCGCGAGGTCCTTGACGTCGACGGTGACGTCGGCCCGCTCCTTGCGCTTCGTGGCCATCAGGCCTCACCCTCCTCGGAGGCGGCGCGCCCGGCGGCCTTGACCGCGGAGCGCACGAGGACGACGTTGCCGGCCGCGCCGGGCACCGCGCCACGGATCAGCAGCAGCTGGTGGTCCGGATCGATCCCGACGACCTCGAGGTTCTGCGTCGTGACCCGCTCGCCACCCATCCGCCCGGCCATCCGGGTCCCACGGAAGGTGCGGCCCGGGGTCGCGCACGCACCGACGGCGCCGGGGTGGCGGTTCTTCTTCTTGACGCCGTGGCCATCGCCCATGCCGGCGAAGTTGTGCCGCTTCATGACACCGGCGTAGCCCTTGCCCTTGCTGGTGCCGGTCACGTCGACGACGTCGCCCTTGGCGAAGACCGAGACGGTGACCTCGCTGCCGAGCTCGGGCAGCTCCGCATCATCGGCGAGCCGGAGCTCGGCGAGCACACGGGCGCTGTCGAGCCCGGCCTTCGCCAGGTGCCCGGCCATGGGCTTGGAGACGCGCTTGCGACGACCGTAGGCGAGCTGGACCGCCGAGTAGCCGTCGGAGTCGCGGGTCTTGACCTGCGCGACGGTGTTCGGCTCGGCCTGGACGACGGTCACGGGCACGACGCGGTTGTCCTCGTCGAAGACCTGCGTCATGCCGATCTTCGTGCCGAGGATGCCCTTGGGAGCCATGGCACCGTCCTCCTGCGTCGTCGGGCCCGCGTCCGCGGTCCCGGTCCGTCCGGGTCGTCCGTGCTCGTCCCGCCCCGGATGGGGCGGACCGTCGTCAGAGCTTGATCTCGATGTCGACACCGGCGGGCAGCGAGAGCCCCATCAGCTTGTCGATGGTCTTCTGCGTGGGCAGGTGGATGTCGATCAGCCGCTTGTGGGTGCGCATCTCGAAGTGCTCGCGCGAGTCCTTGTACTTGTGCGGCGAGCGGATGACGCACCACACGTTGCGCTCGGTGGGCAGCGGGACCGGACCGGTCACGTGCGCGCCGGTCGCCTCCACCGTGTCGACGATCTCGCGCGCCGAACGGTCGAGGACCTCATGGTCGTAGGCCTTGAGGCGGATGCGGATCTTCTGCTCGGCTGCCATCGTCGCTCACCCTCGTCGTCGCGGTGCTGCTCGGTCCTGCCGGTCGTCCGTGCGCTGCTCGTGCTCGTTCGTCGGGCCCCCGGCCCGGGGTCCCGGTCGCTCCGCGCACGGCGCGGAGCAACCGGCCCCTGGGTCGTGTCAGGCGAGGATCTTGGTGACCCGGCCCGCGCCCACGGTCCGCCCACCCTCACGGATCGCGAACCGCAGCCCCTCATCCATCGCGATCGGCTGGATCAGCTCGACCGTCA
>JBEAQO010000222.1:0-8386 GCA_041163825.1 Actinomycetota bacterium
GTCGCCGAGTCGGACGGAGCCGGCCAGGGCCACGGTCGTGCCCCCGAGCTCGGCGACGAGCCAGGTCCGGCCGGGCGCCACGAGCTCCTCTGCCAGGGCGGCGCGCGACCACGGACGCGACTCGGCACCCCGCTCGAGCGCATGGAGCTCCTCGAGCAGTTCGGGCGCGATCGAGGCGGGGAGCCACCGACGCACGACCTCGGGTGCACTCATCACGTGGCGCTCCCGCCCTGCAGGCGACCTCGGGTCTCCCAACCGATGCGTGCGTCGACCCCACGGAGGTAGATCGGCTGCAGCGCCGCGGCATGGACGGTGTCGCCCCGCACGAAGGCGTCGCGTGCCAGCGCGGCGAGCCGGTCCGCATCGGGCCACGCGAGCTCCGGCCCGGCGACCTCGGCGCCCGCCGCCTCGAGGTCCGAACGGAGCGCGAGCGCACCCTCCCCGACCACGAGCACCTCGGGACCGCACGCCGCGACCTCGGCGAGCAGGTCGTCGATCGACCCCACCGCCGGCTCGCCGACGGTCTCGAGCTGGCCGGCGCTGGCGACGAACCGGGCTCGGAACAGCTCCCGCCGGCGTGCGTCGATGACGGCCACGATCGGGCGTCCGCTGTGACGGAAGCCGCTCGCGATGACCTCGAGGCCCGAGCGACCGACGGTCGGCAGGTCCCGTGCGAGCGCGAAGGCCTGCGCCGTCGCGATGCCGACCCGGAGCCCCGTGTAACGCCCCGGGCCGAGCCCGACCGCGACCCCGGTGACGTCGGAGGCGACGAGGCCAGCGGATCGGAGACAGCCCGCGATCGCGGGGGCGAGGAAGGCGCCGTGGCTGCGCGGGACACCCAGGCTCGCGCTCGCGACGAGTCCGTCGTCACCGAGCAGTGCCACCGAGGTGCGATCGGTGGAGGTGTCGATCGCGAGGAGCATCATGCGGCGGGCCTCCACGGCGCCAGCGCGGTGGTGAGCGCGACCGCGCGGCGCTGCCACGATGCGCCGTGTGCACGCACCGTCAGGGTGCGTCGGCCGTCATCGGCCGCGTCGGACCGGCCGTCATCGGCCGCGTCGGACCGGCCGTCATCGGCCGCGGGGCCTCCGACGACCTCGATCTCGAGGCGCGCATCGGGCAGCAGCGGCGCGATGGTGTCGCCCCACTCGATGCACGTGACCGCCGAGGCATCCATGACCTCGTCACCGAGCCCGTCGACGTCGGCGAGGCGGTCGAGTCGGTAGACGTCGCAGTGGACGAGGGGGAGGCGTCCGCGGTACGAGCGCACGAGCACGAAGGTCGGTGAGGTCACCGGCTCCGCCACCCCGAGTCCGGCGGCGATCCCCTGGACGAAGCGCGTCTTGCCGGCTCCGAGCTCGCCGGCGAGCGTGAGCACGTCACCCGGCTCGAGCAGCGGTGCGAGCGCGCGGGCGAGCGCGACCGTCGCCTCGGGGGCGTCCGTCGTCAGCACGAGCTCGAGGTCGGTCACGACCGTCCTTGGCGGGGCGGTGGGGAGCACCGAGGCTACGCGGCGGCCGCATCGACGGCGGACGTCCGGGAGCGCAGCACCGCCACGAGCGCGTCGGGGGCCTCGAACGGCGGCAGGTGCCCGACCCGTGGGAGCTCGACGACGTCGAGGCGGCCTCCCGCACGTCGCGCCATGCGGTGGGTCAGGACCGGGGGCGTGAGCCGGTCGGCGCTGCCGACGACCGCGGTAGAGGGCGGGAGGAGCGCGAGCGCAGCGTCCTCGTCGAGCCCCAGGACCGCTTCGACCAGCCCGAGCGCCGGGTCGGGTCCGGCGCCCAGCACCATCCGGGTGGTCGCCTCGGCGACGGCGGCATCCGCGTCCGGGCCGAGCCCGACGACGCGGGTGATCAACGTCGAGAGGTCGCTCGTCGTGCCGGTCAGCCGTGCGGCCACGTCGATGATGCCCGGACGGCGCAGCCCCGTCGCGAGCGGGGAGAGCACCCGCTGCAGGTTGGCGAAGGCTCGGATCCCGAGCTCGAGCCGGCGGCGCTCGGCCGGGTCGCGCCGCGCGCTCGACGTGGTGGAGACGAGCACGGTCGCGTGCACCCGTCCGGCGAGGCGGTCGTGATGGCGGCGGAGCGCGTTGAGCACCGTCATGCCCCCGAGGGAGTGGCCGACGAGCACCAGCTCGCCCGGCTCGGTCGCCCCCTCGATGACGGCCAGCAGCGCATCGCCGAGGAGGTCGAGGTCGTAGCGCCCGTCCGGCGGACGTGGCGTCCGGCCATGGCCCGGTTGGTCGTGGGCGATGAGGCGGTGGGTCCCGGAGAGCCGCTCGACGACGGGGTCCCAGACGCGGGTGCTGCACAACCAGCCGTGGACGAGGACGAGCTGCGGCGCACCTGCCGGCCCGCGGCGCTCGACGCCGAGCGGCAGCGCGCCAGGGCCGGGGACGGTGAGCTCCTCGGCGGGTGCGCTCGGCCGGGGGAGCCCCACGTCGGCGGAGAGTCGGGGGTGGACGAACCGACGCTCCGCGAGGAACCCGGCGGCGAGACCGACCGCCCCGAGCCCGAGGGTCGCGAGCGTGCCGCGCCGATCCGCCCGCGTCATCCCGGCCCCGAACGATCGACCTCGACCCGCGGCAGGCGGGGGCCGAGCCCGGTCAGCACCTCGTAGGGGATGGTCCCGGCCCACGCGGCCCAGTCCTCGACCCGCACGGCGTGGCCGTCGCGCGCTCCGACCAGGACGACCTCGTCGCCGACGCGGGGTCGATGCTCGTCGCACCAGACGAGGAGCTGGTCCATCGTGATCGTGCCGGCGACGGGACGCCGCGCACCACCGAGCAGGACCTCGGCGGCACCGGTCGCTGCGCGCGGGATGCCGTCGGCGTACCCGATCGGAACGGTCGCGAGCCAGCCGTCGTGCGGAGCGTGCCAGCGGTGACCGTAGGACACGCCCGTGCCCTGCGCGATGCGCTTGACGAGCGAGACCTCGCTGACGACCTCGAGCGCGGGCACGAGCCCGTGCGTGCGCGCGTCGACGTCACCGCCCGGCGAGGCGCCGTAGATGCCGATGCCTGCGCGCACCATCGTGCGTGCCGCGCCCGGGTGCGCGAGCGCACCGGCGGTGTTGCCGACGTGGACGAGCTCGGGCGAGAGGCCGGCCGCGGTGACCGCCACGAGCCCGCGCTCGAACGCGGCCAGCTGTGCCGCGTTCGATGGCACGTCGACCTCCTCCGCGCGCGCGAGGTGCGTCCAGACCCCCTCGAGCACGAGACGGCGGCTCGCCGCGACGAGCGCGAGCAGCGCCTGCCACGCCGGCTCATCCGCTCCGACGCGCGTCATCCCCGTGTCCAGCTTGACGTGGATGGCGACGTCGGTCGCACGGCGCTCCGCCGCGGCATCGAGGGCGGCGACGAGCTCGGAGCGGTAGACGGTCGGCGTCACGCCGGCGTCGAGCATCGCGTCGAGGGCGGTGATCGGCGGCTCGGAGAGGAGCAGCACCGGCGCGGTGATCCCCGCCGCACGGAGCACCAGCGCCTCCTCGACGAGCGCCACGGCGAGCCAGGTCGCACCTCCCGCGAGCGCCGCGCGGGACGCTCGGACCGCACCGTGGCCGTAGCCGTCGGCCTTGACGACCGCGCAGACCTCCGCGCCCGACGCCGCAGCGATGCGCTCGACGTTGCCACGGATGGCTTCCGGGTCGACCTCGGCGCGCGACGGTCGGAACCGGACCACGGCCTCCGCGCTCATCGCGCACCCTGCTCGACGAGCGCATCGACGAAGCGGGCGACGTCGAGGGTCTCGACCCCCGTCGCCGACACCGGACGCGGCACGGGCCATCCGGCGAGCCGTGCGAGCACGGCGGGGATCGCCTCCGCGACGCGGGAGGCGTCGGTCCGACAACCGGCACGAGCACCAGCGAGCACGCCGGCGGCGGCGTGCCACCACACGGCGCGCGCGGTGGAGAGCGCGACGTCGTCGGGGTCGGCCGCGATGGCCGCGCCGACGAGGCCGGCGAGCACGTCACCGGTGCCGCCGGTGGCGAGCGCCGGCGAGCCGAGCGGTGCGACCCAGTGCCGGCCGTCGGGCGCGACGACGAGCGTGCCCGGCCCCTTGACGACGAGGGTCGCCCCGAGGCGCTCGGCGAGCGGCGCCGCCCGGGTGACGCGATGCGTGAGGGCATCCACCGCGTCGCTCCCGCCGCCCAGCCGCGCCAGCTCGCGCGCGTGCGGGGTCAGGACGAGCGGGCCGGCGTGTCGTGCGAGCACATCGGGGTCGTCACGGACCACGTTGAGCGCGTCGGCGTCGAGGACGAGCGGGACGGGACGCTCGAGGAGGGCGCGAACGAGGTCCGCGACCGGCGCGCCGATGCCGAGCCCGGGCCCCGCCACGACGACGTCGGCGTCCGGCAGCGCGTGCTCCGCTCCCGCCGACAGCGCACCGTGCGCATCCGAGGGGAGCGCGAGGACCATCATCGCCGGCTGCTGCGCGGCGACGCTCGACGTCACCGCCGCGGGCGTCGCGACGGTCAGCAGGCCGACCCCGGCGGCGAGCGCTCCGCGCCCCGCGAGCACCGCCGCGCCGGCCGTCGAGGGTCCTCCCGCGACGACGAGCACGGTCCCCCGTCGACGCTTCTCGTCGTCGGGCGCACGCGCGGGCGCACGGGCGGACGTGGGGTCGAGGGCCGACCACCCCCCGTCGGGGGCCCGCCAGCTCGCACCGAGACGACCGAGGACGATCCGTCCCGCACGGGCTGCGCCCGGATGCAGCAGGAGGCCGCGCTTGAGCGCACCGAACGTCACGGTGACATCGGCCACGACCGCCCCCTCGGCGGCCGAGCCGTCGTCGGCGGAGACGCCGCTCGGGAGGTCGCAGGCGACCACGCGTGCCCCGGAATCGCGCGCGCGTCCGACCGCCGCGCAGGATCCGACCGCCGCGCCGCGCAGGGGGCCCGCGGCGCCGGTGCCGAGCACCGCATCGATGACGACGTCGGGACGCGCAGGGGCGCGGTCGGGATCGACGATGGCCCTGCCGCCGGCGTGGAGCCAGGCCTCCCGCGCGCTGACGGTCTCGGGCGACCCGGGCGCCTCGAGCCCGTCGGGCGCGAGCACCGTCACCTTCATCCCGCGTCGGGCGAGCAGCGGCGCAGCGGACCAGCCGTCGCCACCGTTGTCCCCGCGGCCCACGACCACGAGCGCGTGCCGGCCGTAGGCGCCGTCGCAGGATGCGACGACACCGCGGGCGAGGTGGCCCGCGGCGCGGGCCATGAGCGTCGCACGGTCGTCGCCGGCGGCCACGGCCGCCGCGTCGCCCTCGCGCGCGCCAGCGCCATCGATGAGGACCGTGCCCGCGCTGGTCATTCGACCGTCACCGTCTTCGCGAGGTTGCGCGGCTGGTCGACGTCGAGGCCCCGGAGGGTCGCCACGTGGTAGGCGTGGAGCTGCAGCGGCACCACCGCGAGGACCGGGAGCGCCAGCTCGTGCGGCGGGTCCGGGACGACGAGCACCTCCTCGGCGTGGTCGACGAGCGCCGCGCGCGAGGACTCCGTCGCGATCGCGACGACCGCCGCGCCCCGGGCACGGACCTCCTGGATGTTCGAGAGGAGCTTGGGGAACACGTGCCCGTGCGGAGCGACCGCGATGACGAGCGAGCCCGGCTCGATCAGTGCGATGGGTCCGTGCTTCATCTCGCCCGCGGGGAACGCCTCGGCATGGAGGTAGCTGACCTCCTTGAGCTTGAGCGCCCCCTCGAAGGCGACGGGGAGCCCGACGTGCCGCCCGATGAACATCGTGAAGGGGACGTCATGGAAGCGCTCTGCGACCGCCGCGATGCGCTCCTCCCCCGCGAGCACGTCGGCGAGCGCCGCGGGGAGCTGCGTGAGCCGCTCGAGCACCTCGGCCACCTCGCGGTCGCTCGTCCGACCTCGCAGTCGTCCGACATGGAGCCCCGCGAGGAGCCCGGCGACGAGCTGCGTCGTGAACGCCTTGGTGGACGCGACGGCGACCTCGGGTCCCGCGTGGGTGTGGATGACGGCATCGGCGGATCGCGCCAGCGTGGATCCGATGACGTTGCAGATGGCGAGCACGGGAGCGCCCTGTGCGCGCGCATGCTCGGCGGCCGCGATGGTGTCGATCGTCTCGCCCGACTGCGAGATGGCGATCGCGAGCGTGCGCTCGTCGACGATCGGGTCGCGGTAGCGGAACTCGCTCGCGACCTCGACATCGACCGGGATGCCCGCCCAACGCTCGATCGCGAGCTTCGTCGACATCCCGGCGTGCAGCGACGTGCCGCAGGCGAGGACGAACGCCTTGTCGACGCGTGCGAGCACCGACTCGTCGATGCGCAGCGCATCGAGGACGGAGCCGCCGTCCGCCATCCGTCCGAGCAGGGTCTCGTGGACGGCATCGGCCTGCTCGTGGATCTCCTTGAGCATGAAGTGCGGGTGGCCCTGCTTCTCGGCGGCGGTGAGGTCCCAGTCGACGTGGTAGGCATCCGGTTCGGCGGGCGTGCCGTCGGCGGCCGCGAACACCTCGACCTTCCCCGGCCGGATGCGCGCGAGCTGCCCGTCACGCAGCGCCGCGACGTCGGCGGTGTGGTCGATCAGCGCGGCGACGTCGGAGGCGCAGTAGCCGACCCCACCGGCGGACGCGACGATCAGTGGGGCCTGGCGGCGCGCGGCGACGATCGTCCCGGGCTCGTCCGTCGCGACGACGCAGAGGGCGTAGGCGCCCTCGAGGCCGCGCACCGTCCGGCGGACCGCCTCGAGCAGGTCGGGTCGGTCCTCGGCATCGAGCTCCAGGGCGATGAGGTGGGCGACGACCTCGCTGTCGGTCTCGGAGGCGAAGACCGGGTCGCCGAGCGCGGCGCGCAGCTCGCGATGGTTCTCGATGATGCCGTTGTGCACGACCGCGACGCGCCCGACCGGGTCCGCGTGGGGGTGGGCGTTCCGGTCGGTGGGGGCCCCGTGGGTCGCCCACCGCGTGTGCCCCACCCCGGTGGTGCCCGGCAGGGGGCCATCGGCCTCGAGCGCCCGCTCGAGCTCGGCGAGGCGGCCGGCTCGCTTGACGACGCCGAGGGATCCGTCCGGGTCGGCGACGACGACCCCGGCCGAGTCGTAGCCGCGGTACTCGAGGCGCTTGAGCCCCGCGACGAGCGTCGGGGCGACGTCATCGCGACCGGTCACGCCGATGATCCCGCACACGGTCGCAGCCTCGCGTCGGGGGGGCTCGCCCCCGGGGTCCGACCCGTCGCCGGTGGGCCGGAGCCGGCCGCTGCCGGTGGGCCGGTCCCCGAGGGCCGCTCCCCGAGGGTAGTCCCGCCCCCTCGCGCCCCCACGGGACGACCCGACCGTCAGGCCCGGCCGAACGTCTCGAGGATCGCGACGAGGTTCTCGGCCATGCGCGACATCGGCACGCGGTACCACGCGCCGCCCAGGATGAGGTGGTCGACGTGGCGGCCGAGCAGCGCCAGGCGCTCCCGGGCCTCCTCGGGCGTGCCCGCGACCGCGTAGCGCTCGACGGCCTCGTCGGGGACCGCCGCGACGAGCGCGTCGAGGTCCTGGCCGGTGCTGCTCCAGACCTCACGGAGCCGGTCCATCAGCGGTTCGTCCCCGTGGGCGGCGAACACGGGTCGGTAGTTCGGGGTCGTCCCGTAGAACGCGATCTGCTGCTTGGCCTCGCGCACCGCGACCTCGCGGTCCTCCGCGATGCACAGGATGACGCCCTGGCAGACCCGGAAGGCCGCGCGGTCGCGACCGGCCTCGGTCAGGGCCTCATCGAGGCGCGGCAGCACGTCGTCGACGAGGTAGCGCTCGGAGGTGAAGGGATGCCCGAGGATCCCATCCGCGTACGTCGCTGCAGCGCGCGTCATCAGCGGGCCGACCGCAGCGACGTGCACGCGCGGCAGCGGACGATCGCTCGCACGCCCCCGTCCGGCGAGCCCCGGACGCAGGACCCGGTACAGCTCGCCCTCGAAGGTCACGTCCTCGCCGCGCTCCATCCGCCACACCGCTCGCATCGCCTGGACGTACTCGGCCATCCGCTGTGCCGGTCGGTCGAACTCGGCCGAGAAGCGCTCCTCGATGATGCGGCGCACCTGGCTCCCGAGCCCGACCGTGAAGCGCTCCCCGGAGAGCTCGTTGAGGTCCCAGGCCTGCATCGCCGTGACCGTCGGCGAACGGGGGAAGGCGAGCGTGATGTTCGTCCCGACCTCGATGCGCGAGGTCGCCTGCACGCACACGGCCGCCTGGATCATCGACTCGCGGTCCGTCTCGGACACCCAGACCGCGTCGAACCCGCGGGCCTCGGCCTGCTCGGCGAGCGGTCCGAGGAACGCGTAGGGCCCCCCGATCGCCATCCCGAGCGTCGTCATCGCCCTGCGCCCTCCCCCTGCGCGAGCTCCCGAGCGACGACGGCCGCGAGCCGATCGGCGACCTCGCG
>JBEAQO010000223.1:0-6715 GCA_041163825.1 Actinomycetota bacterium
GTCCGATGATGGCGTCGTGGTCCTCGGGCGTGACGCGGTAGCCGCGGCGAGCCAGGACCTCCTCCCAGGCGCGCTCCGACACCGACTCGGTGTCCGCGAGGGTCCCGTCGCAGTCGAAGACCACCGCGTGCGGCCGCACCCGGGGCTCGCGGACCATCGAGGGCGCTGCGCCAGGGCTCACGCGGACGCCCCGGAGGGCGCGAGCGCGGCGAGGACCTCGCGTGCGAACGCCTCCGGCGCCTCCTCGTGCACGAAGTGGCCGACGCCCTCGAGCAGCACGAGTCGTGCTCCGAGGTCGTCCGCGACCCGGGCGGCGAGCGCGACCGGCGTGACCGGATCCGCCGTCCCCCACACGACGGTCGTCGGCACGCGCAGCGGCGCGGGCGTTCGCGGCGCGGGCAGGAGGGGGACGATGCCCGAGACCGCCCGGCGGCCACGCTCGAGGATGACGCGGCGCGACAGCGTCCGGTAGTACGCGAGCCAACCGTGCGGATGGCGCGTCACGGCATCGACGTAGCGCTCGACCGCCGCCGCATCGAACGCGTCCGCGTCCGCTGCCGCGTAGCGCAGGGCGGCGCCGGTCAGCGTCGCGCCGATGAGGCGGAACGCGAGCTCGGGGACGAGCGGGACGTTGAGCAGCGGCACGTGCCAGGCCGCGCCGAGGTCGAGCTCCCGGAACGGTGTCGCGGCGAGGACGAGGGCCTCGAGGTGGCCGGGATGCCGGAAGGCCGTCGCGAGCGCGACCGCACCGCCCCAGTCCTGACCGACGAGCACCGCGCGTCGCGCCCCGAGCAGGCGCACGAGCCTGCTGGTCTCGTCCGCCAGGGTCGCCGGGTCGTACCCGCGCCGCGGCGCGTCGGAGCGCCCGAACCCCTTGAGGTCGGGCGCCACGACCCGGAGACCGGCCGCCGCGAGCTCGGGCGCGACCGCCGTCCAGGCGCTGCCGTCCTCGGGCCAGCCGTGCAGCAGGACGACGAGCGGACGCGGATCGTCCTTCCCGTGCGCGAGCGGTCCATCGTCGTCCCAGGAGCGCACGAACAACCGGGTCGTCCCGAGGTCGACCTCACCGGGGACCCACACGCCGCACCTCCGCCTCGTCCGCGAGCCTACGCTCCCCCTCCCACGGCCCCGACGAGGCCGGACCCCAGCGGGAGCGAGCGATGCCCACCGACCACCCGATCATGGCGCTCGCCGACGCGTTCGTCGACCGCTCGGCCGCCCTCTCCCCGATGGAGGCGACCTTCATCGGCGTCGAGGGCCACGACGACCGCTGGGGCGACCTCGGCCCCGACGGGCTCGCCGAACGGCGCGCGTTCCTCGAGGACCAGCGCGCTGCCATCGCCGCACTGCCCGCGGCCGACGGCGACGCCGACGCGGCGCTCGCGATGCGCACCCTCGGCGACCTCGTCCGCGACGAGCTCGAGGCGATCGAGCACGGTGAGCCCTGGCTCGACATCTCGCACCTCGCGTGCACGGTCTCGGCGATGCGCGAGGTCCTCGACGTCCAGCCCGTCGAATCGGTCGAGGAGGCCGAGCGGGCGGTGCGCCGTCTCGCGACGCTCGACGAGGCGATCGGCGGCTGGTACGCGCTGGTCTCGGAGGGTCCGGACCGCGGCCACGTCGTCGCCAAGCGCCAGGTCCGCTCCGTCATCGAGCAGCTGCGCATCGGCGTCGGCGACGATGGCGCGTTCACGCGTCGTGCGGCCGCCATCGCCGATGCCCACCCGGGCCTCGCGACCGAGGTCGGGACCGCGATGGAGCGCGCACGGTCGGCCTGCCTGGGGGTCGCGGACGCCCTCGAGCGCGACTACCTGCCGCTCGCGCTGGACCGCGACGGTGTGGGCATCGAGCGCTACCGGCGCGCCGCGCGTCGGTTCCTCGGGACGGACGTCGACCCCGACGAGGCGACCGCCTGGGCCTGGGGCCGCATCCGCGAGCTGACCGAGCGGGCCATCACCGTCGCCCGGGAGGTCGATCCCGACCGGGACCTCGCCGGGGTCATCGAGCTCCTGCGCACGGACCCGGCCTACGCCGCGCCGTCGCAGGAGGCGTTCCGCGCTGCGATGCAGGAGCGCGAGTCGATCGCGCTCGCGGCGCTGGAGGGCGAGCACTTCGACGTCCCCGACGAGATCCGTCGCATCGAGGTGAACCTGGTCGCACCGGGGGCGCCGCTCGCCGCGTGGTACATCGGCCCCTCGGAGGACTACCGCCGCGCCGGCTCGGTGTGGTGGTCGCTCGGGGACGCGACGAGCGTGCCGCTGTTCAACGAGGTGACCACCGCCTACCACGAGGGCTTCCCCGGGCACCACCTGCAGGTCGGCCTCCAGGTGACGCTCGCCGATCGCCTCAGCCGCGCACATCGTCTCCTCGTCTGGAACCCCGGTTACGGCGAGGGCTGGGCGCTCTACGCCGAGCAGGTCATGGACGAGCTCGGCTTCCTCGAACGGCCCGAGTACGTGCTCGGCTACCTCGGGGCGCAGCTGATGCGTGCCGTGCGCGTCGTGGTCGACCTCGGGCTGCACCTCGAGCGCACCATCCCCGACGACGCCCCGTTCCACCCCGGCGAGCCCTGGACCCCGGAGCTCGCGGTCGAGGCGCTCGACGTGCTCGCCTTCGTCGACCGACCCACCGCCGAGAGCGAGGTGACCCGCTACCTCGGCTGGCCGGGCCAGGCGATCAGCTACGCGCTCGGCCAGCGCCGCATCGTCGAGCTGCGCGAGGAGCGGCGCCGACGCGAGGGCGCGGACTTCGACCTCAAGCGCTTCCACGCCGACGTGCTCGGTTCCGGGCCGGTCGGCCTCGACCACCTGCGCGAGCTCGTGCTCCGGGCCTGAGCCCTCGAACTCCGCGACGCTCAGGCCGCCCCGTAGAAGAGCCGCTCGGCGACGGAGCGCACGTGACGCGCGTGGCGCAGCCGGTCCTCCTCCAGCTGCTGCCAGCCGCCGCGCGGACGTCCGAGGGCGCGCGCGAGGAGCTCGAGCTGCGCCCTCCCCGAGGGCATGACGTCGACGTCCCGGACCTTGAGGAGGGCCATGCGGTTGCGCAGCGCCGTCACGAATCGCCAGCCCTCCCGGAGCCAGTCGGCGTCGCGGTGCTCGATGACGTCGAGGTCCTGCAGCACGTCGATGGCCGCCATCGTCGATGGGGTGCGCAGCGACGGGAACCGCCGACCGTGGAGCTGCTGGAGCAACTGCACGGTCCACTCGACGTCGGAGGACCCGCCGGGTCCGAGCTTGAGGTGGCGCGAAGCATCGACCCGACGCGGGACGCGCTCCTTCTCGATGCGGGCCTTCATGCGCCGCATCGCGACCAGGCGCTCCTCGACCGCGTGGTCGGGATGGGCGAAGGCGTCGGCGGCCGCGACGAAGCGCTCACCGAGCCCGACGTCCCCGGCCACCGCGCGAGCACGCGTCAGCGCTTGGTGCTCCCAGGGTTCGGCCCAGCGCTCCCAGTAGGCGACGTACGACGTGAGCGTTCGGGAGAGCGCACCGTTGCGGCCCTCGGGCCGGAGGTCCGCGTCGATGTCGAAGGCGCTGCCCTCGGTCGTGATCGCCGAGAGCGAGCCCATCACCTCGCTCGCGATGGAGAGCGCGAGCGCGGTGGACGCGTCCTCGTCGGCCCCCGGGAGCGCCTCGTGCACGAAGAGCACGTCGAGGTCCGAGGGATAGCCGAGCTCGTGCCCACCGAGCTTGCCCATGCCGATGATCGCCAGACGCACCGGGAGCGCACCGTGCTCGCGCTGCCGGGCTGCGAGCACGGCCTCGAGCGCGCCCTCGAGGCAGGCCTCCGCGATCGCGGTCAGCTCCTCACCGACGCCGCCGACGGTGGTGGCGCCCGCGAGGTCACGGAGCACCACGCGCAACAGCTCGAGCCGCTTGAACCGCCGGAGGGCCGGCGTCGCGTCCTGCCAGGACAGCCGCTTCGTGGCGAGCCCGACGAGCTCACCACGGGTCCGCGCGACCGACTGCAGCTCGGGGTCGGTCAGCCACTCGACCCCCTGGGGTTGCCCGACCAGGAGCTCGCCGGCGAGCCGGCTCGTGCCCAGCACCCGTCCGAGCAGATCGACGGTGCTCGGTTGGTCCCGGAGGTGGCCGAGCAGCGGGCTCGTCTCCCCCTGCGCCTCGACGAGCTCCCGGAACGCCGTGAGCCCACCGTCCGGATCGGGCGCGTCCTGCAGGACCTGCAGGAGCGCCGGGAGCGCCGCACGCAGCGCCAGGGCCCGGCGCGACACCCCACCGGTCATCGATCGCACATCGCGCAGCGCACCCGACGCGTCGCGGAAGCCGAGTGCCGCGAGGCGCTCGGTCGCGGCCGCATCCCCCATCGCGCTGACCCGACCGGGAACGCTGACCTCGGCCGCGCGCGCGGGCAGCACCGCGTAGCTCTCGAGCAGCGGACGGTAGAACAGCTTGGCGTGCAGGTCGCGGACCTCACCCTGGATCCGCGCGAGATCGGCGAGGAAGCGGCTGCGCGCCTCACGGTCATCGCTCGCGCGGTAGCCGAGCGCTCGCGCGAGGTGCTCCTGGCGTGCGGGATCCTCGGGGACGGTGTGCGTGCGCCGTTCGTTGACGAGCTGCAGTCGGTGCTCGATGGTGCGAAGGCTCCGGTAGGCATCCGCGAAGGCGGTCGCATCGTCCTCGTCGACGTACCCGGCCGCGGCGAGCGCCGCGAGCGCCGGGAGGGTCCCGGTCGCCCGCAGCGTCGCGTCCGCGCGGCCATGGACGAGCTGGAGGAGCTGGACCGCGAACTCGATGTCACGGAGCCCACCCGGACCGAGCTTGATCTGACGCCCACCGTCGCGGCGGACCTCGGGCTTGGCCTCGATGCGGGCCTTCATCTCCCGGACCTCGGCGACGACCTCCGGGTCGAGGCGCTCGGGCCAGAGGAAGGCGGCACCCTGCTCGAGGAGGTGCGCGCCGAGTGGACGGTCCCCGGCCACGGGGCGCGCCTTGAGCAGCGCCTGGAACTCCCAGGTCCGTGCCCAGCGCTCCCAGTACGCGACGTAGGAGGCCACCGTGCGCGTGATGGGTCCCTGCCTCCCCTCGGGGCGGAGGGTCGGGTCGACCTCGTAGGCCCGCCCCATGGTCGTCGAGGCGTTGAGCAGCTCGAGGAGCCGCGTGACCGTGGCACGCGCCTCGACGGCGGCGGCATCCTCGTCCGCCCCCTCGACCGGTTCGTGGACGAACATGACGTCCACGTCCGAGACGTAGTTCAGTTCCTCTCCGCCGAGCTTGCCCATCCCGATGACCGCCACGCGCGCGCTCGGCACCCCCCCATCGACGAGCTCGGCCTGCACGGCCGCGAGCGTCCCCGTGAGCACGGCCTCGGCCAGGTTCGAGAGCTCGCGCGCCACCGTCGCGACGTCCGCCGCGCCGGTGAGGTCGCGCGCGGCGATGTCGGCGGTCGCGCCACGTCGGATCGCCGCGATGCCAGCGGCCTGCGCGTCCGTGCCAGCGGCACCGCGCACCGCGTCCTCGACGGCGCGAGCGGTCGACTCGACCTCGACGCCGTCGAGCGTGGCGAGCGCCTCGGTCGCGTCCCGATCGCGCGCGATGAGCTGGCCGAGCGGACGCGACGCTCCGGCGACGGCGACGACGCGTCCGAGCCACGCCGGGTCCGATCGGACCCGCGCCGCGAGACCCGGCTGGAGCTCGGAGAGCCCGATGAGCGTGTCGAGCGCGGCGGAGGGGTCCGCAGCCTCGGCGAGCAGCGCGAGCGCGGCCTCGTCGGGCTCGCCCGCCGTCGCGAGCCCGCCCCGCTCGAGGCGCTCGAGGTCGGCGGCCTCCAGGCCCGCTCGGGCGAGCAGCGCCCGCGGGGACGGCCGTCGCACGCTCACCGCCTCAGAGCAGCGGCAGGTAGCGGTCGAGCTCGAACGAGGTCACGTGGGCGGAGTACTCCTCCCACTCGCGCCGCTTGTTGGCGAGGAAGTGCCGGAAGAGGTGCTCGCCCAGCGTGCCGGCGACGAACTCGGAGCGCTCCATCAGCTCGAGCGCCTCACCGAGCGTCGAGGGCAGGCGCTCGATGCCCGCGGCCGCCCGCTCCGCGGTCGTGAGCTCGAAGGTGTTGTCCTCGGTCTCCTCCGGCAGCGTCATCCCCTGCTCGATGCCGTCGAGGCCGGCAGCGAGGATCAGCGCGAACGCGAGGTAGGGGTTGCAGGCCGGGTCGGGAGCGCGGTACTCGATGCGGGTCGAGCCGCCCTTGCGCGGCTTGTACATCGGGACGCGGACGAGTGCGCTCCGGTTCGAGCGGCCCCACGACACGAAGATCGGCGCCTCACCGGAGGGCAGCGGTCCGTGCATGCGGGCCGTCAGCCGCTTGTACGAGTTCACCCACTGGTTGGTGACGGCCGCGATCTCGCGGGAGCGCGCGAGGAGCCCGGCCGTGAACGCGCGCGCGACCGGTGAGAGGTTGTAGGGATCCGTCGTGTCGTGGAAGGCGTTGCGATCCCCCTCGAAGAGGGAGAGGTGGAGATGCATGGCGTTGCCCCACTCCGACTCGATCGGCTTGGGCATGAAGGTCGCGTAGATCCCCCGCTGGAGCGCCGTCTCCTTGACGACCAGCCGGAACGTCATGATGTTGTCGGCCATCGTCAGGGCATCGGCGTAGCGCAGGTCGATCTCGTGCTGGGACGGCGCGACCTCGTGGTGCGAGTACTCCACCGAGATGCCCATCCGCTCGAGCGTGCTGATCGCCTGACGACGGAAGTCCTGCTGGA
>JBEAQO010000224.1:0-12665 GCA_041163825.1 Actinomycetota bacterium
CTGCCCCGGACGATCATCGTGCGCGCGCCCGCACCGCTGGCCGCGCTCGGCGTTCGGGTGATCTGGGCCGCGACCTTCGGCTCGAGGCAGCTCCCGAGCGTCTACACCGCGGACACCGTGCACGCCTGGAACATGTCGCTGCCCGTCGACCCGGCGGCGCTGTGGGGCGAGCTCGGCATCGAGCCGGAGCTGCCGACCTTCCGCGAGGGCATCGCCCGTACGCTCGACGACTGGGTCGACCGCGGCCAGCGGCACTCGGTGCGCGACCGGCGTCGCCTCTAGCGTCCTGTCAGGCGCCGATCAGCACGTCGTCGAGCCAGCCGAGCGCGAGGTCGAGCACCGACTCCCAGCCGGGCTCGAGCATGAGCTGGTGGCCCATCCCGGGGAAGAGGTGCGCGCGGGTGCCGAGCTCGCGCGCGGTCCGCGCCACCGCGTGGGGCGGGGTGAGGCGATCCTCGCCGCCACCGATGACCAGCACCGGCTGCGAGGGCTCGTGGCTCGGTCGCGGCAGCACGAGCTGCAGCGTCGCGAGCCACGGCTCGGGTTCGAGCCGGGCGGCCCAGCGGGCCGCGTCGGCGGGATCGGTGGCCGACCCGAACATCGTCGTGGTCCGCGGGCGCGGATGGAGTCCGACGAGCGCGCGGGCGAGCGCGAGCGGGTCGGCACGCCCGACCGCGTCGAGCGCGCCGCCGTGGTGGCGCGGCGGGACCGGCGCGAGCAGCACCCCGGCCGGCGCGGCGGAGTAGCGGGCGAGGACGTGCTGGACGATGAGCCCGCCCATCGAGTGCCCGATGAGGATGGGGGGCCGCTCGAGCGTCGTGATGGCCTGGAGCACGTCGTGCTCGTAGTGACGGATGGGGATGAGCGCACGGTTCGCGGGAGCCTCGCTGCCCCCGTGCGCCCGGAGGCTCAGCGCATGGACCTCCCAGCCGCGTGCGGCCATCGCCGGCATCCAGTGCTCCTGCCAGCACCACGCGGCGTGCCACGCGCCGTGGACCAAGAGCACGGGCGGTCGCGCCGACGGCCGATCCGGGAGCGCCGAGACGAGCTCGCGGCGGGTCAGCGGGGGCGCGGGGAACGTCCAGTCGAGCCGTCGCAGCACGGGCTCGCGCCGACGGATGCGCGGTCCGCGCCAGGTCGCACCGAGGCGCGGAGGTCGCTCGACGCTCATCCCCGCCCGTCCTGCGCCGCGACGCTCCGCGCCGCGGCGGCCCCGGCGGTCACGTCGCGCGCCGCGACGCGCCGGTCGCCGTCGCTGCTCCGACGCGCCCATCCGGCGCCGCGCGCCGAGGGCATCGCGGCGGCGATGAGCGCGTTCACGCGCGCGAGGTCGCGGTCGAGCGCGCGCGCGTAGTCGAGGTGCTCGACCTCGACGAGGTGCCGGGTCGAGTCGACGAGTGCGATGCCGCCCTGGGAGCGCTCGTCGAGCCCGGCCGCGAAGCGGGCGAGCTCGGCGCGGGCGGCCGCAGGGTCGACGCGCACCAGCGTGAGGAAGCGCGCGAGCAGCACGGACTGCCAGTGCACCAGCCCGAACTGACCGGAGTCGGGCTGGATCAGCCCGATGACCGCGAGGTCGGTGCGTTCCGGGTGGAGCACGTTGCGGTGGAGGCGCGGTGCGCCGTCGTGCCAGTTGAGCAGCGACGGGTCGAGGAACGGGATGCGGATCGTGTAGCCGGTCGCGAACACGACGAGGTCGGCCTCGATGCGCTGCCCGTCGACGAGTTCGACGGCATCGCCTTCGAACCGGGCGATGTCGGGGACCGGGACGATGTCGCCGTGCCCGACGTGGTAGAGGAGCGACTGGTTCACGATCGGGTGCGTCTCGAGGAAGCGATGGTCCGGGGTCGGCAGCCCGTAGCGCTCGTAGCGGCCGACGACGACCCGCGCGGTCGCCTCGAGGATTGCCTGGGTCCAGCGGATCGGCAGCCCGAGCGAGAACACGAGGTCGCCGAGCTGGTCGGCCGGACGCCCGAGCGCGTACTTCGGTGCGTACCAGTAGGCACGGCGCGTCGAGTGCCAGACGGTCTCCGCGCGACCGACCGCGGCGACCGCGACGTCGCAGCCGGAGTTGCCCGCCCCGACGACGAGGACCCGGTGTCCGTCGAGCTGCTCGGGCCGCTTGAAGTCGGCGGTGTGGAGGATGGTGCCCGCGAAGCGGTCCTGGCCCGGGTACTCGGGGACCTTCGGCGACCAGTTGTGCCCGTTGGCGACCACGAGGCGCTCGACCTCGCGGACCTCGAGCTCCCCGCCGACGGTGCCGTCGTCGGTCACCCGGGCGAGCTCGACCCGCCAGCCCCCGCCCTCGCGCGGTGTGGCCGACTCGACGCTGGTCGAGAACGCGATGCGTGGCGTGACACCGAAGTGATCGGCGTAGCGGCGGAGGTAGGCGTGGACGCGGCTGTGGTGCGGGTAGTCGGGGTCCGCATCGGGCATCGGGAAGTCCGGGTACTGCGTGAAGGGCTTCGAGGAGATCGTGTGGGTGCCCGAGTACACGCGCGAGCCGGAGCCGGCGAAGTTCCAGTTGCCCCCGAGGTCGCGCTCGCGCTCGACCACGTCGACGTCGAAGCCGGCCTCGGCGAGGTTCTTCGCCGCTGCGAGCCCGGAACTGCCCGCGCCGACGACGAGCGTGTCACCCACGCGGCGCCTCCCCGTGCCCGGGCCGTGGACCGGAGGCTAGTGCCGCGGCCCGCCCGCCGGGTGGTCCTACGCGCTCGCCTCGGCCTCCCACGCGTCGATCCGCTGGGAGAGGTCGCGCTTGAGCGGCTCCGGGGCGAACGACGCCGCCACCGCGCGCCGTTGCAGGTCCGCGATGCCCCGACCGGTGAGCCCGAGGAGCCGTGCCACGTGGACGAGCTCGTCGGTGAGCGTCGTCGAGAAGAAGGGGGGGTCGTCGGAACCGATCGTGAAGGGCACGCCGGCCTCGGCGAGGGCACGCACCGGGTGCACGTCGAGCGCAGGGACGATGCCGAGCGTGACGTTCGACGACGGGCAGACGTCGAGCACGACCTCCTCCCGCACCAGTCGATCGACGAGCACACGATCGCTCAGTGCGGCGATGCCGTGGGCGATGCGGTCGGGCCGGAGGTGGTCGAGCGCGGAGCGGACGACGTCCGCCGTTCCCGTCTCACCGGCGTGCACGACGAGCCCGAGGCCGAGCCGATCCGCTGCCTCGCGCAGGTGCACGAACTCCGACTCGGGCCGCGAGCCCTCGATGCCGGTGAGCCCGAGGGCGACGATCGGGGCACCGTCGGTCAGCGCGTGCTCGACGAGGCGCACCGTCTCGTGGCTCGCCTCGAGCGGGAGGTCGCGCGGGGTGTCGACGATCAGCGCCACCGCGGTGTCCGGGACCTCGGCGAAGCCGTCGACGAGCGCGCGCCACATCGGGGCGGGCTCCATGCCGCGCTGGACCATGGTGACGGCCGTGAACGTCGCCTCGGACCACGCGACGCGCTGCCCGGCCTGGGTCCGGGCGAACGCCGCGGCCACGTGTGCGAGGTCGTCGGGCGATCGCACCTGCGCGCTCGTGGCGAGGAAGGTGCGCAGGAAGTGCTCGAACCCGTCGAAGCGGGGCGGGTAGGCGTCGCCATCCAGGACGAGGACGGCGGCGGGGTCGTCGCCGCGGCGACGTGCGAGCTCGCTGGCCGTCGCCGCCGACACCGTGCCCTCGAGGTGCACGTGCAGCTCGACCTTCGGGAGGGTCGTGAGGTCGAGTGCCGAGGTCCCCATCGACGCCTCCAAGATCGACGACTCCGAGGTCGGGTCCGACACGGAGCGGCCGCCGGGACGCCGGCTCGGTCGTTCGGGAGGATACGCGGCGTGCGCCCGTAGGCTCCTCACGCTCGGCGTGACCATCGTGGCGCGGTGTCGCCCCTCACCGTGCGCGTCGGCGCCCGTCACCGTGGAGGGAGGTGGACCGTGTCGGGACCGTCATCGGAGATGCTCCGCCGCATGCTCGCCGGCGAGCTCTACCACGCGGACGACGATGCCATCCGTGCCGCTCACGCCCGAGCACGGGCGCTCTGCGACCGCTTCAACGCGGCCCCGCACGACGCGGACGACGCGCGCGACGCGATCCTCCGGGAGCTGTGCCGTTCGGTCGGCGAGGGCGTCGTGGTACGGCCACCGTTCCGCTGCGACTACGGCACCAACCTGAGCCTCGGTCCGGGCACGTTCGTCAACTTCGATGCGATCGTGCTCGACGTGGTCGACGTCACCGTCGGGGCGGCATGCCAGCTCGCGCCGCGCGTCCAGCTGCTGACCGCGACCCATCCGCTCGACCCGGGCCCCCGTCGCGCGGGCTGGGAGTCCGGCGCACCCATCGTCCTCGAGGACAACGTCTGGCTCGGTGGCGGGGTCATCGTGTGCCCGGGCGTGACCATCGGCGCCGACACGGTGGTCGGTGCCGGGGCGGTCGTGACGAGGGACCTGCCCGCCGGGGTGGTCGCCGCCGGGGTGCCGGCACGGATCCTCAGGGCCATCGATGCGACCGATCGGGTCGGACCGCCGGTCGACTGACCCACGGTCGCGACGTGTCCCAACGCGCGCGTACGGTCGCTCCGCGAGTCGCTGGCCCGGACGGTGGCGGCAGCGACGTGAGCCCGTGGGCTGGCGGGAGGGGGGAGCGGGATGACGCTCCGGTCGGACGGCGTCGTGGTGGTCGCGGTCCTCGCGGGGATCGTCGTCCCGATCGCGGTCCTGCTCCTCCTCCGACGCCTGCGCGGATCGCCCGAGGTCAGGGCGCTGCGCGCGGACGTCCGCTCGGCACGATCATGGCGGCGGAGCGCCCGTCGTGCGCGGGAGCGCGCGCTCGCATCGGCCCGTGCCGCCGTCCGGCGCGAGCGTCGCCGTCATGCGTCCACGGTCCGCGGTCTGACCGCCCGCGTGCGTGGGCTCGAGGATCCGCGGGGGCGCGTCGTCGCTCGACTCGGTCCGGTCGTCCTGCACGAGTGCGCCATCGTCGTCTCCGGGACGACCCTCGCGCTCGACGGTCTCACGGTCGAGGTCGGGATCTCCGGTGGACGCCACACGACCCGCCGGCCCACGTTCACCCGCGCGGCGCTCGGGGCGGCGGCGTTCGGCACGCTGGGCGCGCTCGGTTCGTTCGCGCTGAAGAAGCGGGAGACGACCGACACGCGTCAGGCGCACCTGCTGATCCACGCCCGTGACGGGACGCGCATGGTCGACCTCGATCACCGCTCCGAGGGTGCGGCGCACCGCTTCGCCGAGGCCGTCCGCCGGACCGTCGTCGCGGCGCCGGCGCTCGCAGGTCACCGGCGCGCCGAGCTCTCGACGGCACGTGCCGAGCTCGCGGCGGCGACGGCCGAGACCTCCGCGCTCGGCGACGCGCAGCGAGAGCTCGACCGGGTTCGGACGGACCCCGTGCTCCTGGAGGCCGTCGCCGCCTCGGAGCGGGCGCTCGAGGAGGCCCGGACCGCGCTCCGGGCCCAGCGGGCCCGAACGGCCGACGGTTCGTCGCACCGAGGCTGACCGTCGAGGACCGTCGAGGCGCGGTCCGCCACCGCTCGGCGCGCGCCGAGCGGTGGCGGGTTCGGCTACGCTCGTCGAGGAGCGCGAGCGTCGCTCCATCGTCCCACGGGGCCGGACGTCGACGGGCGTCGACGGACATCGAAAGGGTCCTGCATGTCGTCCTCGGTGCTGGTGCGCCCCTGGCTGCGAGCCCTCGCCGTGCTCGCGGTCGTGGCGTCCCTCCTCGTGAGCGCGGGCGTCCCGGCGGAGGCCGCGACCGGTCGGATCAGCGTGAAGCAGAACGGCAGTCCGACGCGGGAGATCGCGAGCGTGGCCTGGTCGTCCGGGAGCGTCCGCGCGCGATCGGGGAAGCTCGAGCAGGTCTTCACGTTCGAGGGCACGGACAGCCGCGACGACGGCGGTGTCGTCTGCATCCGGATCGACCGCCGCATCGGGGAGGGTCGGTGGACGCGTGTCTCGGAGCGGTGCGCGAAGGACCAGCTCCGTCCGGTTTCGATCAGCTCGAGGATGAAGTGGCGGCTCCGGGATCCGGCGTGCGAGGTCCGCATCAGTGCCAGCGTCAGGCTGCGCAACGTGGAGCTCGGGCGCCGGGTCGCGACCGTCCCCTGCGGCTAGACCCGCACGCTCGCGCGGGCGCCGTGGATCCGGGCCGCGGTCCGAGCGCGACGCAGGCCTCGGGACGTCCCGCGCACCGAGCCCGAACGGAACGACGTGGCTGATCGTCACAGCGACGAGCTCACCGCCACGCGTGGCCGGCTCGAGGTGCTCGCGGGGGTCCTCGACCTCACGACGAAGCGCGCACGGCTGGCCGAGCTCGCCGAGGCCGCCGGTGCCCCCGGGCTCTGGGACGATCCCATCCGGGCCCGTGAGGTGACCACCGAGCTCTCTCGGACGGAGACGGAGGTCGGCCGCGCCGATCGGCTCGCGGCTCGGCTCGATGACCTCGAGGTCCTCGATGAGCTCGCCGCCGAGGAGGGCGATGAGGCGAGCGCCGCGGAGGTGGTCGCCGGGCTCGCCGAGGTCGGCGCCGAGCTCGATCGGCTCGAGCTCGCGACGATGCTGTCCGGCGAGTACGACCACGACGATGCCATCGTGTCCATCCATGCCGGCGAGGGCGGCGTGGACGCGATGGATTGGGCGCAGATGCTCCAGCGGATGTACCTGCGCTGGGCGGAGACCCGCGGCTTCTCGGTCGACGTGTTCGACGAGTCGTTCGGGGAGGAGGCCGGCCTCAAGTCCACGACCTTCGAGGTCCGGGGACCCGACGCCTACGGCTGGCTGTCCGCCGAGCACGGGGTGCACCGTCTGGTGCGCATCAGCCCCTTCGACGGCCAGGGGCGGCGGCAGACGTCGTTCGCGCTGGTCGACGTCGTGCCCGTCCTGCCGGAGCTCGATGCCGAGATGGAGGTCCCGGAGGAGGAGCTTCGGGTCGACGTCTTCCGCTCGTCGGGTCCGGGCGGGCAGAGCGTGAACACGACGGACTCGGCGGTGCGCCTGACCCACCTGCCCACGGGCATCGTCGTCTCGTGCCAGAACGAGAAGTCGCAGCACCAGAACAAGGCGGCGGCGCTGCGCGTGCTCAAGGCGAAGCTCGCCGAGCTCGATCGTCAGAAGCGCGACGAGCAGCTCGAGGAGCTCCGAGGCGGGGTCCGCAACGTCGGGTTCGGCTCGCAGATCCGCTCCTACGTCCTCCATCCCTACCAGATGGTCAAGGACCTGCGCAGCGACCATGAGACCGGCAACGTGCAGGCCGTGCTCTCCGGCGAGATCGACCCGTTCCTCGAGGCGGAGCTGCGTCGGCGGGTCCGGGTGGAGGGCTGACCGGACGGCCGGGGCGCCTCACCGGTCAGGTCCCCACCCGGCACTAGCCTCCCGGGCGTGATCAGGCTCCAGAACGTCACCAAGGTCTTCAAGCGCGGCCGCGACGGCGAGGTCCGCGCGCTCGATGACGTGTCGATCGAGGTCGTCAAGGGCGAGTTCGTCTTCGTGGTCGGGCCGTCCGGGTCCGGCAAGTCCACGCTCATGCGCCTCCTGACGCGCGAGCAGGTCGCGGACAAGGGCGAGGTCTGGGTCGCGGGCAAGAACCTGCGGTCCCTTCGCTCCTGGAAGGTCCCGATGCTGCGCCGGGACATCGGCTACGTCTTCCAGGACTTCAAGCTGCTGCCGACCAAGACGGTCTACGAGAACGTGGCGTTCGCGCTGGAGGTCATCGGTCGGAGCCGCAACGACATCGCCCTGCGGGTGCCCGAGGTCCTGGAGCTCGTCGGGCTCGAGGAGAAGACCGGTGCGCTGCCCGGGGAGCTCTCCGGCGGCCAGCAGCAGCGGGTCTCGATCGCGCGCGCGTTCGTCAACACCCCGCGCATCCTGCTCGCCGACGAGCCGACGGGCAACCTCGATCCGGCGACCTCCGTCGAGATCATGCGGCTGCTCGATCGCATCAACCGTACGGGAGCGACCGTCGTGATGGCGACGCACGACCAGGCCATCGTCGACTCGATGCGACGTCGCGTCATCGAGCTCGAGGGCGGGCACGTGGTCCGCGACCAGTCGCGCGGCGTCTACGGGTACGGCGACCGATGACCCGGCTCCGTTACCTGCTCTCGGAGGCGCTGATCGGGCTGAAGCGCAACGTCCTGATGACGTTCGCCGTGGTCCTGTCGGTCACCGTGTCGCTGACGCTCCTCGGTGCGAGCCTGCTGCTGGCGGCGCAGGTCGACCTCGCGACCGACGAGTGGACGGGCAGGGTCGAGGTCTCCATCTTCCTCTGCGACGACCGCACGTGCCCGGCCATCACCCCCGAGCAGGAGGAGCGGTTGCGCGACGAGCTCGAGTCGGTCCCCGTGGTCGCGGAGGTCTACTACGAGTCCAAGCGTGAGGCCTACGAGCGCTTCCAGGAGCTCTTCCGCAACCAGCCGACGCTCGTCGACGCGATCGAGCCGGACACGCTCCCGGCGTCGTTCCGGGTCAAGCTGACCGACCCCTCGCAGTTCGGGGTCGTCGCCTCGCAGTTCGCCTCCTACCCGGGGGTGGAGGAGGTCGTCGACCAGCGCGAGGTGCTCAACCAGTTCCTGCGCTTCACCGACATCGTTCGCAACGGCGCACTCGTCGTCGCCATCATCCAGCTGCTGGCGGCCGGGGTGCTGATCGCGAACACGATCCGCGTCGCCGCGTTCGCTCGCCGCGAGCAGACCTCGGTGATGAAGCTCGTCGGTGCCAGCAACTGGTACATCCGCCTGCCCTTCGTGATCGAGGGGGTCATCGCGGGGGCGCTCGGGTCCCTGGTCTCGTGGCTCCTGCTGTACTTCACCGTGCCCAACGTGACCGAGCAGCTGCGCAGCGACATCGAGTTGATGCCCTTCATCGGCACCCCGGAGGTCATCGCGGTCGCCCCGTGGATGTTCGCCGCCGGGGTCGGGATCGCCGCGCTGTCGTCCATCGTCGCCCTTCGGCGCTTCCTGGACGTCTGAGGCGCTCGACGGTCGGTCCGCTGCCCTCGCCGCTCCCCGGTGCTGTCCCGACGGGGGGGCTGCGGGCCGTCCGAGCTCCGTTCGCGACCCCGTCCGGTCGGCCGGGGTCGCGACGGAGGCCCATCACTAGCCTTCGCGCGGACGACAGCGGTGTGGTTCGACGTCCTCGGCCTCCCGGGCCCCGCGGGTCGACCCACGACAGGAGGATCGACGATGCGGTTGCGGCGCACCGTGCTCGTCCTCGTGCTCGCTGCGGCCCTGCCGCTCGTCGCTCTCGACGGCACCGGTCCCGCCCTCGCGGCCACCGATGACCTGCGCGAGGAGCTCGAACGCAACGAGCGCGAGCGCCTGGAGGCGGAGCGCGAGCTCGCCCGCATCCGCGCCCTCGAGGGTGACGCCCGTGCGCGGCACCAGCTGGCCGAGCGTGAGCTCGCCACCGCCGAGGCCGCGCTCGTGCGCGTTCGTGACGCGCTCGCTGCCGCGGAGGCCGAGCTCGTCGAGAGCGAGGCGGCCGCGGAGGCGGCCGAGGCGGCCCATGCCGAGGCCGCGGCCGAGGTCGGGCTCGCCGAGGCGGCGCACCGCACGAAGGTCGATCAGCTCGAGTCCCGCCTCGTCGCGACCTTCAAGTACGGGCAGGCCTCGCTGATCGAGGTCGTCGCCGGCTCTCGCGGCATCGAGGACGTCATCGTGTCCACGGCCATGGTCGGCAAGGTGGTCGATGGGGACCGCGAGCTCGTGAACGAGGTGGCCGTCCTCCTCGAGGACCTCACCGTCCAGCGCGAGGCCGCTGCGGCACTGCGCGCCGAGGCCGACGCGGAGGTCGCTCGAGCCGCGCTCGCGGCGGCCGAGCTCGAGTCCCTGGCGTCCGAGCAGGTCCGCGTCACGGCGGAGGTGGCCCGAGCCCGCACCGTCGCGGCCGCCGCGCTCGCGGAGCTCCAGGCCGATGCGAAGGCCATCTCCGACCACATCGAGGCGTTGGCGCGTTCGTCGGCCGAGATCGAGCGTCGCCTCCGCGCCGCGGAGGGGGGCGACGTCGGGGACGTCGGTTCGGGATGGGTCCGTCCCGTGCCCGGACGACTGACGTCGCCCTACGGCAACCGCACGCACCCCGTGTATGGCACCATCCGACTGCACGCCGGTGTGGACCTCGCTGGGGCGACGGGCACCCCGATCCGGGCCGCTCGCGGTGGCACGGTCGCCTTCGCCGGCTGGATGAGCGGCTACGGCCAGACCGTGATCCTCTACCACGGCGACGGGCTCGGCACGCTCTACGCGCACCTCTCGTCGTTCTCCGTCGCTCAGGGCGCCTCGGTCTCGCAGGGATCCGTGGTCGGTGGGGTCGGGATGACGGGCACCGCGACCGGCCCCCACCTGCACTTCGAGGTCCGGCGCAACGGCACGCCCCAGAACCCCTGCGGCTTCATCGCCTGCTGACGTCGCCGCCCGTCGGGCGCCCGATCTCGAACACCTCGGTGACCGTCGCGTAGTCCTGGTAGCCGAGCCGGCTCAGCGGGCGGACACGGGTCGCGTCGATGCGACGACGATCGTCCAGCACGCGCTCGTCGATGTGGATGCCGACGACCTCGCCGAGCACCATGAACGATGTCGTGGCCGGGCCCTCATCGGGGATCCCCACCGATCGCTTCCACCGACACTCGAGGTGCAGGGGGGAGGCCGCGATGCGGGGGGCTCGCACGCGCTCCGACGGCACGAGGCCGAGCCCCACGAGTTCCGCCTCGTCGACCTCCGGTCCGACCTCGATCGAGGTCTCGTTCATGACGTCGGCGAGCTCGAGCGTCGCGACGTTCACGACGAACTCGCCGGTCGCCTCCGCGTTCGCCTGGCTGTCCTTCACGCCACCGGCGCGAGTACGACCGCTCGCCGCGAAGAACACGGTCGGGGGCGCGCCGGACACCAGGTTGAAGAAGCTGTAGGGGGCGACGTTGACCACGCCGGTCGGTGAGACCGTGGTGATCCAGCCGATCGGACGCGGCGCGACGATCGCCTTGATCGGGTCGTGGTCGAGGCCGTGCGCCGCGTGCTGACCGGGCTCCAGGAACATCGGGACACCTCGTCGTCGGGCGGGAGCGGCGGTCGGGGACCATCGCCCCGTCCGCGCGAGTGCCGCGAGGGTACGGCTCCGCCCGACCGCGTCCGCGCGCTGCGGGAGCCCTACCCTCCCGCCCCATGGCGCGCCAGGAGCAGCGGACCAAGGGGTCCACGTCGGCGGACGCGAGCACCAGGCTCGTCGTCCAGAACCGGCGTGCCCGCTTCGACTACGAGCTCGGCGACCGCTTCGAGGCAGGACTCGTGCTGACCGGGACGGAGGTCAAGACGCTGCGCGGGGGCAAGGGTTCGTTGGCGGAGGCGTGGGTCAAGGTCGACCCGGCCGGGGAGGCCTGGCTGATGCAGGCGCACATCCCGGAGTACGAGTTCGGCAACCGCAACAACCACGACCCCGTCCGTCCGCGCAAGCTCCTCCTGCACCGCCGCGAACTGGACCGACTGCAGCACGCCGTGGCGGCCAAGGGGGTCTCGCTGGTCCCGACGCGCATCCACTTCAAGGAGGGGCGCGCGAAGCTCGAGTTCGCGGTCGGGCGCGGCAAGAACGTCGCTGACAAGCGCCGGAGCGCCGCCGACCGCGACGCCCGGCGCGACATCGAGCGGGCGCTCAAGGAGCGTCGGCGCCGCTAGGGGTGGTCCTGCCGGGACCGGTGCGTGTCCCGTCCATCCGGCCGCCCCGAGGCGCTACCCTCGCGCATGCGGGTGTCGCAATGCCCGCCCCCCGTCGGCTCCCGTCGACGGCCCTTGACAACCGCAGAGCGTCGAAGCACCAGCACTCCTCCGCGGGTCGTGTCCCGTGGATGCGGGGCTGACACGGTCTCGACCGTGGTCATGCCGTCCGCGAGGGAGCGTGCCGAGGATGCCCAGCGTGACCTCGTACAAAACGCGCTGGGAACCACAAACGCCAAGGACACTGACCTGGCCCTCGCTGCCTGATCGCAGCGACGATCCGCCCCTGAGGCCTCGTAGGGGGGCCGGATCGACATCACGAGGATCCACCCCGAAGGTCGCGACCGCCTGACCGAGGGGGACACCCATGGCGGTGTGGATCCGGACGCTGTCTGGCGTCGGAGCACCGGGTCCGAGCGCATCCGACACCTACGCACGTAGAGCCCACGCCTTCGGGACCGCGGGACCCGGGTTCGACTCCCGGCAGCTCCACCACGTCGCGCCGTCGCGTGACGATCGATCGCCCCGTCGTCGGTCGCAAGGACCGGCGATGGGAGGGACGTCGCCCGACCGGGGCCACCAAGGGCTCCGGCACGGGGCGGCGCTCCGTGCGTGACGGTGCTTCGACGCGTCGGACGCGTTCGTCGCGCCGCCGAGGCCCGCCCGTGTGGCGGGCCCTCGTGCATCCGGGACGCTCCGGCGCGGACCCCGGGGGCTCCGTCGCCCCCGGCTGCCCGGTGCCCGGCGCTCGCACCTAGGCTCGCGGGCGCACCCGGACGAGGTCCCGGGGCGAGGGAGTAGGCGATGACCATCACCGGCACCGGAACCGGCAGCGGATCGGCCGCGCTGGGTCGACGACGGCGTGTCCTGGCACCCCTCTTGGCCGTGCTGGTCGCGCTCGCCGCCGTGGCGACCGTGCCGCCCCATCGGGCCGAGGCCGCCGACGACGTCCTGACGGTGCTCCTGCTGGGTGCGGAC
>JBEAQO010000225.1:0-4574 GCA_041163825.1 Actinomycetota bacterium
GCGACAGGCCGCGGCACTCGACACCACCGCCGCCATCGGCGGGCCGGTCGTCGCCGCGTGGTGGACGGCCCGGCTGGAGCGCAGCGCGGCGCTGCTCGCGGAGCTCGCCGAGCAGGACCCGGAGGTGCTCTCGGCCGGCGGCGCGCTCGACCTCGAGTCCGGCGACGATGGCGACGATGCGCGGGCGACGCGCGGTGACGACGAGCGGATGGTGGTCGGATGACGCATCGAGGTGGCGGAGCGATGCTCCGGCCCGGGGCGGGCGGGCCGCGTTCGGACGTGATGGCAGGACTGACGCTCTTCGTCGTCATCGTTCCTCAGGCGATGGCCTACGCGAACCTCGCCGGGCTACCCCCGATCACCGGGCTCTACTCGGCTGCCGTCGCGATCCTCGCCTACGGTCTGCTGGGTTCGTCACGACACCTCTCCTTCGGCCCCGTCGCGATCGTCTCGCTCATCACCGGCACGTCGATCGCTCCGCTCGCGGGGGACGACCCTCAGCGACTGCTCGCGCTGGCTGCGGCCCTCGCCATCATGATCGGGGCGGTCAGCACGCTGCTGGGCGTGCTGCGGGCCGGCGTGGTCGTCGACCTCATCTCCTATCCGGTCGTCCTCGGCTTCACCGCGGCATCGGGGCTCATCATCGGGGTCAGTCAGTTCCGTGACCTCCTCGGGGTGAGGGCGCAGAGCTCGGACCGTTTCATCGAAGCGGCTGGTGCCGTCCTCGCGGTCGCCTCCGAGGCCGATCCGCTGACGTTCCTCATCGGGGCGGCCGCGATCGTCCTGCTGCGCCTGCTTCGGCGTTGGAGACCGCGCATCCCCGCCGTGCTCGTGGTCGCCATCGTCGGCGTCATCGCCTCGCTCGCGCTCGACCTCCCGGCTCGAGGGGTCGCGGTCGTCGGGGCCATCCCGCGCGGGATCCCGATCCCCCGGTTGCCGGCGGTCACCGCGGCCGACATCCGCGCTCTGATCGGCCCCGCACTGGTCATCACGCTCGTCGGGTACGCGCAGACCATCGCCATCGGGCGGTCGCTCGCGGCGAAGACGCGGACCGTGATCGACCCGAATCGGGACCTCATCGCTTCCGGCGTCGCGAACGCCGGCGCCGGATTCCTCGGAGGCTTCCCGAGCGCAGGAAGTCTCACGATGTCCACGGTCGTGCTGAGGACCGGGAGCCAGGGGGTCTGGGTCTTCGCGACCACGAGCGCGGCGATCCTCGTCACGTTGGTCGCGCTCGCCGGCGCGCTGGAGCCGCTGCCGCGCACGATCCTCGCCGCGATGATCCTCGCGGTCCTCCCGTCGCTGATCGACCTCCGGAGCGCGCGCGCCGTCCTGCGGACCGACCGGCGTGATGCCGTGGTCCTCGTCGCGACCATCGTGGCCACCCTGCTCCTCGGAGTGCTGCCGGGCCTCGCCTCCGGGGTGGGGACCAACCTCGTCCTCAACCTCATCTCGCGGATGAGGCCCGAGGTCGTCGAGCTCGGCCGCGTCTCCGGGACCGTCCACTACCGCAACATCGAGCGTCACCCTGAGGCGGTCACGAGCCGTGACGGAGCGCTCGTCCGCGTCGACGGTCCGGTCGACTTCCTGAGCTCGGCGGCGATCGGGGCGCGGTTGCGGCAGATGGTGCGGGACCGACCGACCCTCTCCTGGATCGTCATCGATTGCGACGGGGTCACCGGCCTCGACTCGACGGGGGTGAGGCTCCTCGACGACCTCCTGCGCGGGTTCGCGGAGGCCGACGTGGAGCTTCGGCTCGTGTCGCTCCATGGCCCGCAGCGGGACCTGATCGGTCGGGCAGGGCTCTGGGAGGAGCTGGTCGAGGGCCGGGCGCATGGCAGCATCGAGCGTGCCTTGAGGTCGCTCGGGCTCTCACCGGACGAACCGCTGCTGCGACCGGTCGAGGGCGAGGTGCCGCCGGAGCGCCTCTACTGACGGTCGCGCCCGAGCAGGGCTCGAGCTCGGGACGCGCCGGGTGCTACCGGGTACAGCGCGCGCGGTCGGGACGCCGTGCAGGTGGCGGGCGCTAGGCTCCCCACGAGGTCCAGAAAGGCCGTCCGTGGCAAGCGCCGTCCGCCGCCCCCGCCGTCTCACCGTGCTCGTCGCGGCGCTGTCCGCCGTGACCCTGCTGACCGCCCCGGTCGCGGCCTCGGCCGCTCCGTCCGACGGCGGCCTCGTGCTCGCCGTCTCGGAGGAGCCGCTCGGTCCGGACCCCTCCCCGCGCGACGCCGAGGAGAACCCGGCCCGCGACCTCGGTGGGTACGAGGATCGCGAGGTGCCCTTCACCTGGGGTGCGGCATGGCTGCTGACGTTCCTCGGGGTGGGCGGTCTCGCCCTCATGCTGGCCATCTACTACCGCTCGGTCTCCCGACCGGGCCGCGACGGGGCAGCGAACGCCTGACGCGTCGGCGGCCGGTCCCCGAGGGAGCCCTCGCCCGTGGCCGCCCGCCGTCACCGACCGCCGGGGGCGCTCCCGCCGGGTCGTTCGCGTGACCAACTCCTCGCCGAGGTGCGTGCCGGGCTCGATGGGCTCACGGAGGGGACGCGTCTCGTCGTCGCGGTGTCGGGCGGCACGGACTCGACGGCGTTGGCCTCGCTCGTCGATGAGGCGCGTCCTGACCTCGCGGTGACGCTCGTCCACGTCCGACACGGGCTGCGCGACGCCGCCATCGACGAACGTGATGCCGCCTGCGTCGCCGAACTGTCCCGGCTGCTCGGGCGCGAGCTGGTCGTGCGGGACGTCACGGTGGTCCGCACGGGGCAGGGCCTCGAGGGCGACGCGCGCGACGCGCGCCTCGCGGCACTGCGCGAGGTCGCCGCCGGCATCGGTGCGGGCGCGATCGCGCTCGGCCATCACGCGGACGATCAGGCCGAGACCGTCGTCCTGCGGCTCGCGCGTGGCAGCGGGCTCGACGGGCTCTCGGCGATGGCGCCGGTCGCCGGCGACCTCGTGCGGCCGCTGCTCGCCGTTCGGCATGCGGACCTCGTGCGCCACGTCGAGGGTGAGGGCCTGCCCCACGTCCACGACCCGATGAACGAGGACGACCGCGTGCGGCGCGTTCGTGCGCGCACGGAGGTCCTGCCGGCGCTGTCCCGGCTCGCGCCCGACGTCGTCGGTGCGCTGACCCGGCTCGCCGACCTCGTTCGCGACGATGCGGAGCTGCTCGACGCCTCCGCGCGCGTCGCGGTCGGTCGGGACGTCCCCGTCCATCGGGTCGGACGCGTCCTGCTCGTCCCGAGCGCGGCGCTCTCCTCGACCCACCCGGCGCTGGCGCGTCGTGTGGTGCGCATGGCGCTCGTCGAGCTGACCGGACGGCGGCCGTCGGCAGCCAGCGTCGCTCGGGTGCTCGCCGCCGGCTCGCCCGGTGCGCCGAGCGCGATGACGCTGCCCGGGCCGGTCGAGCTCACCGTCGAGGACGGCCTGCACGTGTTCGAACCGGTGGCAGCGGAACGACCCGACGCGCCGGGCGGCCGGGCGTCGTGGGTGGCGACCCCGGTGCCGCTCCCGCGGGTCGGGACCGCGGCCTGGGCACCGGCGGGGCTGGTCGTCACGGTCGCGCGGTCGAGCGTCGGGGTGCAGTACCCGCTCACGCTCGAGGGCCCGGGCACGCTGCCGCCGGCCTTCGTGCGGGAGCGGCTGGCGGTCCGGCTCGACCGCATCGATGGACTCGTGGTCCGGCACCGCCACGAGGGGGATCGCATCCGGCTGCCGGGTGGCACCCGCGTGCTCGGTGACGTGCTCGCCGAGGCGGGCGTGCCGCGAGCGGTGCGCTCGCGCTGGCCGGTGGTGGCGCACGCGGACGACGCTCGCGTGGTGTGGGTCCCGGGCATCGCGGTCGACGAGGATCGACGGCGCGCGGGGGACTCGGAGCCGGCGCACGTCTTGTCGGTCGCTCCCAGGGGCAGAGCGCCCGCGGGCTAGGCTCCGCGTCCTCGAACGAGCGGAGCGGACCGTGCCCGAGGCAGCATCCGTCCCGGTCGTCGTCGAGCGCGGGTCGGTCGACGTCGACGGTCTGGTCCCGGCCGCGTTCCGCGACGATGTCGAGTCGGTGCTCATCACGGAGGACCGGATCGCCGCGCGCCTCGACGAGCTCGCCGCGGAGGTCGACCGCGACCATTCGGCCCGCGACGCCGACCTGCTGCTCGTCGGGGTCCTGCGTGGCGCCGTGTTCACGCTGAGCGACCTCGCGCGCCGTCTGACGACCCCCTGCGCCGTCGACTTCATGGCCTGCTCGTCCTACGGATCGTCGACGACGTCCTCGGGCGTCGTGCGCATCCTCAAGGACCTCGACACCGAGATCGAGGGCCGCCATGTCCTGCTCGTCGAGGACATCGTCGACACTGGCCTCACGCTCGACTACCTGCTGAAGAACCTGCGCTCGCGGCGTCCCGCCAGCGTCGAGGTGTTCACGCTGCTCTCGAAGCCGAGCCGTCGAGAGGTCGACCTCCCGGTCCGCTACGTCGGCTTCGAGGTGCCCGACGTGTTCGTCGTCGGCTACGGACTGGACTACGACGAGCGGTACCGCTCGATCCGTCACATCGTCACGCTGCGGCCCTCCGTCTACTCCTGAATC
>JBEAQO010000226.1:0-2831 GCA_041163825.1 Actinomycetota bacterium
GTCCTGCTCGGCATGGGACTGGTCGTCCGCAAGCTCGCGCCGGCGGCCTGAGCCGCCGTAGCATCCCGAGTCCCCGCGAGGGTCGGTCCGCAGCGGCGGGCCGGCCCTCCGGCTCGTCCGGGCCCGGTCCGTCCCCGGGGGCAGCGGCTGCGGTGCCGCTCGCGAGGTGGCGCTCGCGAGGTGGCGCTCGCGAGGTGGCGCGACCGAGGTGTTCGTGCTGGGGTGTCCCCGGTGAGGTGCGCATGATGACGACGCCGCTGTGGTCCGAGCTCGAGCTGCCGACGGCACCGGAGGTCCCGACGCTCTCCGGTGGCGCCACGACGGAGGTCCTCGTCGTCGGACTCGGTGCGTCCGGGCTCGCCGCGGCCCGGGAGGCCGCTCGGCTCGGTGCGGGTGTCCTCGCCATCGACGCGAAGGGCCTCGCGGCCGGCGCGGCCGGTCGCAACGGTGGGCTCGTGATGGTCGGCGGTGCGCGGTTCCATCACGACGCGATCGCGACCTGGGGCGCCGAGCGCGCCGATGCCATCCTGCGCCTGACCGCCGAGGAGCGGGACCGCCAGGTCGTCGAGCTCCCGTACATCGTGCGCCGGACGGGGTCGCTGCGCGTCGCGGGCGACGAGGCGGAGGCGGCCGACGTCCTCGCGCAGCACGACGCCATGCGAGCGGCCGGGCTCGAGGTCGCGCTCGTGGAGGGGGAGCGGACGACGCTGTCGATCCCGGGCGATGCTGCCTGCAACCCGGTCGCCCGCGTGCGGGCCATGGCGTCGCGCGCGGCCGCGTCGGGGGTGCGCTTCGCCGCGACCGGCCCGGTCGACCCGCTCGGTGCGGACGGCACCCTCGTGCGGACGCCGGCCGGGACCATCGCGGCGGAGCACGTCCTCGTCTGCGTCGACGGTGGGCTCGAGCACGTGGTGCCCGCACTCGCCGGACGGGTGCGCACGACTCGCCTGCAGATGCTCGCGTTCGCGGCGGAGGGGGGCAGCTGCCCGGTCCCGGTCTACGCGCGCTGGGGCTACGAGTACGCGCAGCAGCTGCCCGACGGGCGCATCGTCGTCGGGGGGATGCGCGACCGCTTCGTCGACGAGGAGTGGGACGCCCCGGCCGAACCGAGCGCCGCGCTCCAGGCCGAGCTCGAGGCGTGGGCTCGCGCCGCCTTCGGCACGAGGGCGCCCGTGACGCACCGCTGGGCGGGTCGGGTCGCCTACACCGACTCGAAGCTGCCGGTCTGCGGGCGGGTCGGAGAAGCCTGGGTCGCCGGCGCCTACTCCGGGATGGGCAACGTCCTCGGGGTGCTCGCCGGCCGCGCCATCGCTCGCGCGGCGGTCACGGGCGACACCGCGCTCGCCGACGTGCTCGGTGGACCGGAGACGCGTGGCTGAGGACGGGTTCGGACGCGTCGGACGAGCCGCCGTGAGCTGCCGACGCGCTCAGGCGTGCGCGGCCGACGCGCTCAGGCGTTCGCGGCGGCGGTGGCCTTGCCCGGGACGTCGCCCGGCAGGCAGAAGTCGTCGATCAGGACCACCTCGCGGCCGCTGCGCACGAGGAACGATGCGGCGATGGTGGCCCGGGCCCCGGTCGCGCAGTAGAGCCAGATCGGCTTGTCGTCCGGGACCTCGTCGAGCCGTTCGGCGAGGTCGTGGAACGGGATGTGCTGCGCGTCGGCGTGGTGGCCCGACTCGTACTCCCACGTGTCGCGCACGTCGAGCACGTGACGGGCGCCCGGGTCCGTGGCCTCGAGGTCACCGAAGTTGCCGACCTTGATGGAGGTCACGCTGGCCTCGCCCGCGAGCGCGTCCGCGTCGACGGTGGCGCGGCCTCGCAGGCGGTCGTAGCCGATGCGGGCGAGCATGCGCTGCGCCTCGGCGACGACCTTCTCGTCGTCCCCGATGAGCACCAGCGGCTCGTCGAACGGCACGAACCAGCCGAGGTAGTTCGGGAGGTCGTTGCGCAGCTCGGCGTTGATCGCACCGCGCAGGAACGCCCCCGCGAACGCGCGACGGTTCCGCAGGTCGATGACCCACGCGCCCTCACGGAGCAGCGCGGCGACCCTGGGTACGTCGAGGAGCTCCGGGGGCGTCGCGTCGAACGGGCTCGGACCCTCGACGTTGATCGGCGCCATGTACTGGTAGTAGGTCGGGTAGGGCGTCAGCCCGCCGATGAGGAGCTCGAGGAACGCCTCCTCGTCGTTGGTCAGCGCCGGGTTGTCGGTCCGCTCCTGGCCGATGGTGGAGGAGGGCTTCGTGGTCTGGATCGACGAGCAGTGGCTGCCGAAGCCGTGGGTCGGGTGCACGATCGTCTCGTCGGGCAGGGCCTCGGCGAGCCGACGCACCGACCTCCACTGGGCGCGGGCGAGCGGTTCGGTCATCTCCTGGGAGATGAGGTCCGGGCGTCCGACCGTGCCGAAGAGCATCGAACCGCCGGTGAACACCCCGACGCTCGTGCCCGAGGCGTCCGCGAGCGCGTAGGAGAGGTGGGTCGGCGTGTGGCCCGGGGTGTGCAGGACGGTGATGCGCATGTCCCCCGACTCGAGCACGTCGCCGTCGGAGACGGGCGTGCGCTCGTAGGTCACGGCGTCGTCGGCGTTGACGCAGTAGGACGCGCCGTAGCGCTGGGCGAGCGCGAAGCCCCCGGTGACGTAGTCGTTGTGGATGTGGGTCTCCACGACGTGGGTCAGCGTGAGCCCGCGCTCCTCGAGGATGGTGACCATGCGATCGATGTCGCGCTGGGGGTCGATGACGATGGAGTTCGTCCCGTCCGTGGCGACGTAGCTGCGGTCGCCGAGCGACGGCGTCTCGACGGTGATGACCTCGATCATGGCGCGCCCTCCTCGG
>JBEAQO010000227.1:0-2879 GCA_041163825.1 Actinomycetota bacterium
CTGCTGCTCGGACACGCGCTCCTGGGTGGGCGTGACCCTGCCGACGTGCTCGGTCCCGCCGTCGCGCTCGAGCTCGTCCACACGGCAGCGCTCCTGCACGACGATGTCATCGACCGCGCCGCCCTGCGCCGCGGCGAGCCGACGCTGCACCAGTCCTTCGCGGGACGGCACCGCGCCGAGCGTGGCCGGGTCGGTGATGCCGACGCGTACGGGAGAGCGATCGCCATCCTCGTCGGCGACCTCGTGCTCGTCGCCGCCGACGATCGGTTCCGGACGGCGCGGGTCGCTGCGCCCGTGCTCGATCGGGCGTGGGAGCGCTTCACGGACCTCCGGATCGAGGTCATGGCCGGGCAGGTGCTCGACGTCGAGGCGGCCGCCGGTCCGGACATCTCCTCGACGCGGGCCCTGACCATCGCCACCCTGAAGTCGGGTCGGTACACCGTCGCTCGGCCGCTCGAGATCGGGGCGCTGCTGGCCGGTGCATCGGACGTTCTCGCCGAGGCGCTCCGCCGAGCCGGTGACCCCCTGGGTCGCGCGTTCCAGCTCCGCGACGACCTCCTCGGGGTGTTCGGCGATCCCGACCGCACCGGCAAGCCCAGCACCTCCGACCTCGCCGAGGGCAAGCGCACCCTCCTGATCGCCGAGGCGCTGGCGCGGCTCGACGACGCTGGCCGCAGGGAGCTCGAGGCCGGCCTCGGTGACCCCGGCCTCGACGGGTCGAGGGCAGCGCGGCTGCGGGCGCTGCTCGAGACCTGCGGCGCACGCGATGCCGTGGAGGCTCGCATCGAGGCCGACCTGGCAGCCGGGCTCCATGCACTCGATGCGCTCGGGGATCCCGAGCACGGACGCACCGGGACGGTGGACGACGGCCCGCTCGACGCCGACGCCAGCGCGACGCTGCGAGCGCTCGCGGTCGAGCTCGCCCGCCGGCAGCACTGAGGCTGCCACTAGACTCCACCGAGCAACGGACCAGCGAGGGTCCGACGAGCGAGGGTCCGATGCCCAAGAGCAAGCACCGCCGAGACGGCCGCTCCCGTCCGCGGGAGCACCAGATGCACGCGCCGGAGCGCAAGCCCGAGCCGTCCCCGCGCTGGGTGCCGGTCACCGGCACGGTGCTGCTGGTGCTCGGGGCGGCCGTCGTCCTCGCCGGCTACCTGCCACCGGTCCAGGACATCACCATCGGCTGGCCCCCGCTGGGCGCGAACTGGCCGCTGGTCGCGGGCTTCGTCCTGATCGTCGGCGGGTTCGGCTTCCTCACGCGCTGGCGCTGAGCCGCTCCCCCGCCCCCACCGGGGTCGGGTCGGCTCGGCGTCGCGCGAGGCGCACCGTGCCGACGAGGGCCGAGAGCACGACGAGCACGACCGCCACGAGCGGGATGGCGGCGGTCGGTTCGGCGGGCACGGCGGCCGCCCACAGCAGCGGCGCCCCGAGCCGTGGCAGCACGAGGCGAGCACGCTCGAGGCCCACCGCGGGCACGGTGACCTCACCGACCGGGACCTCGAGCGTCACCGTGTCCACCGCCGTCCCGTCGAGCGAGCGGTTGATGGCGAGCGGGCGACCCACGAGCGCGACGCCGTCGACCTCGACCCGCACGACGTCACCGGTGTCGAGTGCGTTCGTCGGTGCGTCGGAGAACCAGACGAGGTCGCCACGGACGAGCGTCGGTGCGAAGGTCGCATCGGGGACCGCGGTCGGTCGTGCACCCGTGATGACGGCGAGCATCGCGGTCATCACGACGATGACGATGGTCCCGGTCGAGACACCGACGGCGAGGACGTCGATCAGGGTCCTCACGGCCGACGGAGGACCGCGCCGCTCGCCCGGCGGCGCCGGTGCCTCGGCGACCGGTGCGGGCTCGGGCGCGACCTCCGGCTCGGGCTCCGGCACGGGCGCGAGCGCCGGCTCGGGCTCCAGCTCGGGCTCCGGCTCGGCCTCCAGCTCGGGTGCCGGCTCGGGCTCCAGCTCGGGCTCCGGCACGAGCTCGGGCGCGAGCTCCGGCGCGAGCTCCAGCTCGGGCGCCGGCTCAGGCTCCGGCGCGACCTCCGGCTCAGGCTCCGGCGCGAGCTCCGGCACGGGCTCCGGCACGGGCACGGGCGCAGGCGTGGACCGCGCAACCGGGACCGCCGGCGCCTCACCGGCCGCGACCGAGGCACGCAGCGCGGCGAGCCGCGCCTCGAGCTCGTCGAAGGTCACGCCGAGCGCTGCGGCCTCCCCGTCCTCGTCGTTCGGCCCGTCCAGCTGGGGTCCCTTTCGAGTGTCCGTGACGGACGAGCGCCCCACCCTCGCCCCCTCGTGACCTAGTGTAGGCAGGCGCTCGGGGGCCGCTCCCGGACCGCGGCGATCACGAGGACGACGGTGCCCGTCTACGAGTACCGCTGCCGCGAATGCGGCACCGACGTCGAACGCCTGGCGCACCGGGACCGGGCGAACGAGCCGGGACCCTGCGAGCGCTGCGGCGCGGAGCTCGCACGTCGCTACGGCCGGATCGGCGTCCGCCTCGACGGCTGGGGCTTCTCCACCACCGACGGTCTCGTCCCCGACCGTCCGGGGCGGCCCCCGTACCGACGGGTCGCCGAGCGCGCCGAGCGCATCTCCGAGACGGGGACGTCCTGAACCCCCGGGGCCTCAGGCGCCGCCGAGCAGCTCCGTGCGCTCATGCATGCGCTGACCGCAGTGGCTCGGCGCCCGTGCCGTCCCCCGGACGACGAGCATGACCTCGGTCCCGCACTCCTCGCACCAGTACAGCGTCCGCTCGGGACCGTCCAACGGCGCGGGACCCTCCTCCTCGGCATCGTCCTCGGCATCGACGACGAGCACGCGCAGGGACGCCACCGACCAGCGCAGCAGTGCGAGCGCGAGCAGCGGCGCGAGCACCCAGC
>JBEAQO010000228.1:0-6911 GCA_041163825.1 Actinomycetota bacterium
CGCTCCAGCCTCCCGCCTACTTACCGCGCTTCACGCCGTACTTCGACCGCTGCTGACGGCGTCCGTCGACGCCGGAGGCGTCGAGCGTGCCGCGAATGATGTGGTAGCGCACGCCCGGCAGGTCCCGGACGCGGCCGCCACGCACCAGCACGATGCTGTGCTCCTGCAGGTTGTGCCCCTCGCCCGGGATGTAGGCGGTGACCTCGACCCCCGAGCTCAGCCGCACACGGCACACCTTCCGAAGGGCCGAGTTCGGCTTCTTCGGCGTGGTCGTGTACACGCGGGTGCAGACCCCACGGCGCTGCGGCGAGCCCTTGAGGGCCAGGGTCCTCGTCTTGCTCGCCTTGTCACTGCGGCCCTTGCGCACCAGCTGCTGGATGGTGGGCATCCGGTGGTTCTCCATCTCGTGGTCCGTCGCGCGCGCGTGCGCGCGACGACGTCGCTCGTCGTCGGGTTCAGGGACGGCGCCGGAGGGCGGGGCCCGTCGCAGCCGGCGTTCGGCCGTTCGCGACGCGGCCGTGGGGCCGCTCCGGTCTGGACGGTCCGGCCCCACGGGGCCGGGCGTTCCAACGTTCCTGGTCGTGTCGGGTGCTCGCGGTGCACGGGATCGACGTCCATCGACTCCGGCGACGGGCGCCCGAACGACGCGGCGGCCCGGAGGCCGCTGCGCGCGAACGGTACCGGCGGCCGCCGCGGGCTGTCAATCCGACCGCGGCCGTCCGGGGCCGCCCCCCGGAGCCCCGACCGCCCCCGGAGCCCCGACCGCCCTGTGGCCCTCGGTGGCCCTGCGGTCGTGGAGCCGGCCCGAGCGCCCGAGAACGGGCTGGAGCGGGCCCTGCGGCCCGCTCCAGCCCGATGCCGTCCCGGATCAGCCCTGGGCGGCCGGCCCCGGGAAGTCGTCGTAGCCCCAGCCGCCCTGGAAGTCCCAGGAACCGTCGCCCTCGTAGGAGCTCGAGGCCGCCAGGAACTCGGCGAGGTCGGCCGGCAGGACCTGCTCGGGCATCTCGGTGTGCGCCACCTCGATGTCCCGGTACTCCGCGACCCCGGTGCCGGCAGGGATCAGCTTGCCGATGATGACGTTCTCCTTCAGGCCGACGAGGTCGTCCGACGCGGACGAGAGCGCCGCCTCCGTGAGGACCCGGGTCGTCTCCTGGAAGGAGGCCGCCGAGAGCCACGAGTCGGTCGCGAGCGAGGCCTTCGTGATGCCCATCAGCATCTCTCGGGCCGCGGCGGGCTCCGCGCCCTCGTCCTGCACCCGGGCGTTCTCCTGCTCGAAGCGCGCACGGGTCACGGTGTCGCCGAGCAGGAAGCGCGTGTCGCCGGAGTCGATGACCGTGCGACGGCGGAACATCTGCCGCACGATGAGCTCGACGTGCTTGTCGTGGATCGGGACACCCTGCGAGCGATAGACGTCCTGGACCTCGCGCAGGAGGTGGAGCTCCGCCTCCTCGCTGCCCAGGACCTCGAGCAGGTCGTGGGGATCGATGGCGCCGTTGGTGAGCTGCTGACCCGCCTCGACCGAGGCCCCATCCTCGACGACGAACGAGCCGTCGTCCGACCGGAACAGGCGCGCGCCCTTGGGGAGCTCGTGCTCATCGACCGTGCTCCGGGCGCCGTTGACGGTGAGCACCCGTACGCCGTCCCGGTCCTCGACCGAGACCCGCCCCGCGATGCGAGCGATCTCGGCCTTGCCTCGCGGTGAACGGGCCTCGAACAGCTCGACGACACGCGGGAGTCCCTGCGTGATGTCCTCCGCTGAGGCGACCCCACCGGTGTGGAAGGTCCGCATCGTGAGCTGGGTGCCCGGCTCACCGATCGACTGGGCCGCGATGATGCCGACGGCCTCGCCGATGTCGACCAGCGCCCCGCGGGCGAGGAGGCGCCCGTAGCACTGCTGGCAGACGCCGATCTCGGTCCGGCAGAACAGCACCGAGCGCACCTGCACGACGCGGTCCTCGTCCGTCGGCTGCTTGTCGAGCGGCTGCGCCGTGTCCGGGTCGAGGCCCTTGAGCAGCGCGTCGCGCAGACGGCGGATCTCGGTGTCGGCGATCTCGGTCCCCGCCTTCATCAGGACCTTGCGCGACCCCGGGAACGTGACGTCCTTGCCGAGGATGCGGCCGAACAGCGACTGCGAGTCGTGCTCGCCGACCACCACGTCGAGGAAGCGACCGGTGCCGCAGTCGGACTCGCGAACGATGAGGTCCTGCGAGACATCGACCAGCCGACGCGTCAGGTAGCCGGAGTCGGCCGTCCGCAGCGCCGTGTCCGCGAGGCCCTTCCGAGCGCCGTGCGTCGAGATGAAGTACTCGAGGACGGAGAGCCCCTCGCGGAAGTTCGACTTGATCGGACGCGGGATGATCTCACCCTTCGGGTTGGCGACGAGCCCGCGCATGGCCGCGATCTGCCGCAGCTGCGTCATGTTGCCGCGAGCGCCCGAGTCGGCCATCAGGAAGAACGGGTTGGTCGCCTCGAAGTTCTGCTCCATCGCCTTCGAGACCTCCGCGGTCGCCCGCGTCCAGATCTCGATGAGCTCCTGGCGCCGCTCCGCATCGAAGATGACGCCCTTCGCGAAGTCCTCCTCGATGCGCGCGGCGGCTCGCTCCGCCTGCGCGAGGACCTCGGCCTTGAGCGCCGGGGTCTCCACGTCCGAGACGGCCACGGTGATCCCCGAGCGGGTCGCGTAGCGGTAGCCGAGGTCCTTCATCGCGTCGAGCACGTCCACCGTCTCGTCCGGGGTGAACTGGTCCGCGCACTGGTTGACGATGTCACCGGCCACCTTCTTCGTGACGACCCGGTTGACGAACTCGTAATCGAGCGGCAGTTCGGCGTTGAAGATCGCACGTCCGGGCGTGGTGACGATGCGGACCCTCGCGCCCTCGGCGCGAGCCGCCTCCCACGCCTCGTCGTCCTCACGCAGCTCGGCGGGACGGTCAGCACGGGCGAGCTGCTTGCCCGGGATGCGCAGGACGATGGCGTCCTGCAGGCCCACGAGCTTGGACTCGACCGCGCGCTCGATCTCACCGATGTCGGAGAAGACCGGCAGTCCCGTGACGTCACGGTCGGGCGAGAGGTCGGCCTCGGCGTACGTGAGCCAGTAGACGCCGAGCACCATGTCCTGCGTCGGCGAGGCGATCGGCCGGCCGGTCGCGGGCGAGAGGATGTTGTACTTGCCCAGCATGAGGATGCGGGCCTCGGCCTGCGCCTCGGCGGAGAGCGGCAGATGGACCGCCATCTGGTCGCCATCGAAGTCCGCGTTGAAGGCGGTGCACACGAGCGGGTGCAGCTGGATCGCCTTGCCCTCGACCAGGATCGGCATGAAGGCCTGGATGCCGAGTCGGTGCAGCGTCGGTGCCCGGTTGAGCAGCACCGGGTGATCGGCGATGACGTCCTCGAGGACGTCCCACACCTGGGGTCGCTGGCGCTCGACCATGCGCTTGGCGCTCTTGATGTTCTGCGCGTAGTTGCGGTCGACGAGGAGCTTCATGACGAACGGCTTGAACAGCTCGAGCGCCATCTGCTTGGGCAGCCCGCACTGGTGCATGCGCAGGTTCGGGCCCGCGACGATGACGGAGCGCCCCGAGTAGTCGACGCGCTTGCCGAGCAGGTTCTGGCGGAAGCGCCCCTGCTTGCCCTTGAGCATGTCGGACAGCGACTTGAGCGGACGGTTGCCCGGACCCGTGACCGGACGTCCACGTCGGCCGTTGTCGAACAGCGCGTCGACCGCCTCCTGGAGCATCCGCTTCTCGTTGTTCACGATGATCTCGGGCGCACCGAGGTCGAGCAGGCGCTTGAGCCGGTTGTTCCGGTTGATGACGCGGCGGTAGAGGTCGTTGAGGTCCGAGGTCGCGAAGCGGCCACCGTCGAGCTGGACCATCGGACGCAGGTCCGGCGGGATGACCGGGATGGCCTCGAGGACCATCGACGAGGGCCGGTTGCCCGTCGTCCGCAGGGCCTCGACGACCTTGAGCCGCTTGATCGCGCGCTGCTTCTTCTGGCCCTTCGCGTCGGTCATGACGCGGCGCAGCTCGACAGACTCCGCCTCGAGGTCGATCGCCTCGAGGAGGTCGCGCACGCCCTCGGCGCCCATGCCGCCGGAGAAGAACTGACCGAAGCGCTGGCGCATGTCGCGGTAGACGGCCTCGTCCTGGACGAGCTGCTTCACCGAGAGGCGCTTGAAGGTGTCGAGCACCCGGTCGAGGTGCTCCTTCTGCACGGTGCTCATGGCCTCGACGCGACGGAGCTGGCGTCCGAGCTCGAGCTGCTCGCGCCGCTGGACCTCCGACTTGGCGCCCTCGGCCTTGAGCTCAGCGCTGATCGCCGCGTACTGCTCCTCGAGCTCCTGCTTCTCGACGCGCTTGCGCTTCTCGATCTCGTCCTGCTCCTTGCGGATGCCCTCGACGAGCTCCGGGAGCGCGCGGTGCCGGCCGTCCTCATCGACGTGCGTGATGACGTAGGCCGCGAAGTAGATGATCTTCTCGAGGTCCTTCGGGCTCATGTCGAGCAGGTAACCGAGCCGCGACGGCACGCCCTTGAGGTACCAGATGTGAGTGACGGGAGCGGCGAGCTCGACGTGGCCCATGCGCTCGCGGCGGACCTTGGACCGGGTGACCTCGACACCGCAGCGCTCACAGATGATGCCGCGGAAGCGGACGCGCTTGTACTTGCCGCAGTAGCACTCCCAGTCCCGGGTGGGCCCGAAGATCTTCTCGCAGAAGAGCCCGTCCTTCTCCGGCTTGAGCGTGCGGTAGTTGATGGTCTCCGGCTTCTTCACCTCACCGTTGGACCACTGGCGGATCTGCTGCGCCTCGGCGAGCGAGATCCGCATCGTGTCGAAGTCGTTCACGTCCAACATCGAGGACGTCCTCCTGGTCGCTACCGCGTCCGCCATCGCTCCGGCGGACGTTCGCCCGCTCGTGTCCCTGCCCTACCGGCCCCGGCGCACCCGCCGGGCGCCCGCATCACATGCTGTCGAACGACGGCCGCTCCGGCCGTGAGAGGTCGATGCCGAGCATCTCCGCCGCACGGAACGCATCGTCCTCGCTCTCACGCAGCTCGATGGCCTCGCCGGACTCGGAGAGGACCTCGACGTTGAGGCCGAGCGACTGCATCTCCTTGACCAGGACCTTGAACGACTCCGGGATGCCCGGCTCCGGGATGTTGTCGCCCTTGACGATCGCCTCGTACACGCGCACGCGACCGAGCGTGTCGTCGGACTTGATGGTCAGGAGCTCCTGGAGCGCGTAGGCGGCGCCGTAGGCCTGGAGCGCCCAGACCTCCATCTCGCCGAAGCGCTGTCCACCGAACTGCGCCTTGCCGCCGAGTGGCTGCTGCGTGATCATCGAGTACGGCCCCGTCGAGCGCGCGTGGATCTTGTCGTCGACGAGGTGGTGCAGCTTGAGCACGTACATGTACCCGACGGTCACCTCGGCATCGACGGGCTGACCGGAGCGCCCGTCGAAGACCCGTGCCTTGCCGTCGACGCCGACGAGACGTGCGCCCGACTCCGCCGGGCGCACGTGCGCCAGCAGGTCCGAGAGGTCCTCCTCGCGGCAGCCGTCGAACACCGGCGTCGCGAGCCGGACCGGGCCGTCGACCTTCGCGGCGGCCTTCCGCCATCCGACCTCGGAGAACCACTCGGGGGCCTCGTCGAACTCCCAGCCGTTGGCCGCGACCCATCCGAGGTGCGTCTCGAGCACCTGCCCGATGTTCATCCGGGAGGGCACACCGAGCGGGTTGAGCACGATGTCGACCGGGGTGCCGTCCTCGAGGAACGGCATGTCCTCGAGCGGCAGGATCTTCGAGATGACGCCCTTGTTCCCGTGGCGCCCAGCGAGCTTGTCGCCCTCGGAGATCTTGCGCTTGGTCGCGATGTAGACCCGGACCCGGTCGTTCACGCCCGGCTGGAGCTCGTCCCCGTCCGCGCGGCTGAACCGCTGGACGCCGATCACCGTGCCGCCCCCGCCGGGGGGGACCTTGAGCGAGGTGTCGCGCACCTCGCGCGCCTTCTCGCCGAAGATGGCACGGAGCAGACGCTCCTCGGGGGTGAGCTCCGTCTCGCCCTTCGGCGTGACCTTGCCGACGAGGATGTCGCCGGGCGCCACCTCGGCCCCGATCCGCACGATGCCCTCCTCGTCGAGGTTGACGAGCGAGCCTTCGGCGACGTTGGGGATGTCCGGCGTGATCTCCTCGGGACCGAGCTTCGTCTCGCGCGCGTCGACCTCGTGCTCCTCGATGTGGATCGAGGTCAGCACGTCCTCGCGCACGAGGCGCTCCGAGAGGATGATCGCGTCCTCGAAGTTGAAGCCCTCCCAGGCCATGAACGCGACCAGCAGGTTGCTGCCCAGCGCCAGCTCACCGTGGTCGGTCGAGGGGCCGTCCGCGAGCACGTCCCCGGCCTTGACCCGGTCCCCCTCGGTGACGACCGGCCGCTGGTTCATGCACGAGCCCTGGTTGGAGCGCTCGAACTTGGTGAGGTAGTGGCGCTCGATGCGGTCGTCGTCCGTGCGGACGACGACGTGGTCCGCCGCGACCTCCACGACCTCGCCGCCCGCCGCCGCGAGCACGACCTCGCCCGCGTCGCGCGCGGACTTGCCCTCGATGCCGGTGCCGACGAGCGGTGCCTGCGCCCGCAGGAGCGGCACCGCCTGGCGCTGCATGTTCGCACCCATGAGCGCGCGGTTGGCGTCGTCGTGCTCGAGGAAGGGGATCAGCGCCGCCGAGATCGACACGATCTGGCGCGGCGAGACGTCCATGTAGTCCACGGCCTTGGGCTCGACCTCACGGACCTCGCCACCCTTGGAGCGCACCAGCACGGTCTCGCCGACGAACTGTCCCGTCTTGGCATCGATCGGGGCGTTCGCCTGCGCGACGACGTAGCGGTCCTCCTCATCGGCCGTGAGGTACTCGACCGA
>JBEAQO010000229.1:0-9772 GCA_041163825.1 Actinomycetota bacterium
CTCCGCGTCCGGCTCGCAAGCACGCCGCCCCGGGCACCGCACCCGCTCCATCGGGCAGCCGGGCGCTGCAGCGAACCGGCCCCGGGGGCGGGGTCGCCCGTCGGCAGCCCCAGTGGAGGACGGATGACGAGGAACCGCGCGCGCTACGAGGAGATCGCGGCGCACCTCCGCGCGCTCGCACGCGAGCTCCCGGTCGGATCCCGGCTGCCCTCCGAGGCCGAGCTGTGCGAACGCTTCGGGGTCAGCAGGATGACGGCACGCCAGGCGGTCCAGCAGCTCGTCGCCGACCGCCTCGTCGAACGACGTCGGGGTGCGGGGACCTTCGTCGCACCCGACCGCGTGCCGCGTCTGCTCGGCTCCCCGCTCTCCTTCAGCGCCTCGATGCGCCGGCGTGGGCTCACCGCCTCGTCCCGGCTGATCGACCGTGGCCGGATTGGCCCGACACCGAGCGAGACGTCGGCGCTGCGCCTCGCCCCGGGCGCCGGCGCCTACGTGCTCGAGCGGCTCCGGCTCGCCGACGGGACCCCGATGGCGATCGAACGCGTGGTCATGCCGCTCGAGGTCGCCGAGCTGCTCGGTGACGAGATCGAGACGGGATCGCTCCACGATGCCTTCGAGCGCATCGGTCACACCCCGAGCCGCGCCGTCGCCCACGTCACCGCTCAGCGCGCGCCCGCGGAGCACCGGCGCCTGCTCGGGCTGGGCGCGAACGGCATCGTGCTCGTCGAGGAGCGCGTCATCTCCGACCAGCACGACCGACCGTTGGAGGCGACGCGCTCGAGCTACGTCGCGGATCGCTACGCATTCGAGGCGGTGCTCTACGGCGACACCGAGGAGGCCCACCGATGACCCGCGTGCTCGGACTCGACCTCGGGGGGACGAACGTCAAGACCGCGCTGGTCGAGGTCCCCGCGTCGGGCGCGACGGCGGGCGCCGAGGTCGTCGCGACGGCGATGCATCCCACCCACGCGGAGCGCGGGGCCGCGGCGGTCGTCGATCGCCTGGCCGAGCTCGCGCTCGTGACGATCGAGGAGCACGGACCGGTGGCCGCGATGGGGCTCGGCATCCCCGGGCTCTTCGACCGACGGGCGGGCACCGCCGTCCTGATCCCCAACCTGCCGGGACCCTGGGAGGGTCGCGCGCTGCGCGATCCGATCGAGCGAGCCATCGGCGTGCCGGTCCACCTCATCAACGATGCCCGAGCGTTCACCCTCGCCGAGGCGGTGCTCGGCGCGGGCCGCGGCTGCTCGACGATGATCGGGGTGACGCTCGGGACGGGTGTCGGCGGCGGGGTGTTCATCGACGGGGAGGTCCGGCTCGGCGCCTTCGGGACCGCGGGCGAGATCTCTCACCAGATCGTGGAGCCCGACGGTCCGGTCTGCGGGTGCGGGAACCGCGGCTGCGCAGAGGCGCTGACCCGGGCCGACGTGCTCGCCGCGGCCGCGGGTCGGGCGAGCGCGGAGGAGGTCTACGCCGCGGCAGCGCAGGGGGATCGACGCTGCGAGGAGGCGATCGCCCGGGCGGCCGACTACCTCGGCATCGCCATCGCGAACGCGGTCGTGCTCATCGGCCCCGAGCGGGTGGTCATCGGCGGCGGCATCGCGGCGTCCGGAGAGGCCGTCATCGGCCCGATCCGCGCCGCACTGGCCCGTCGCTCGGTGATCGTCCCGCCCGGAGCCGTCGAGGTGGTCGCGGCCGAGCTCGGCACGCTCGCCGGTGCGATCGGCGCGGCACTGGCCGCCGTCACCGAGCTCCCCGGCCCCGAGCCACGCTCGGGGGCCTGACGCGGCGGGGGGCCGGTGCGACCAGGGTCGGCCCACCGAACGAACGACGCGTCAGGTCCCGGAGCGTGCCCGGAAGTCGTCCAGGATGGCGGCGGTGGCGGTCGCCCCGGAGCGGGAGCAGCCCGCCTCGATGACGGCGAGGAGGGCATCGAGCGTCCGCACACCGCCGGCCGCCTTGACCTTGACCCGTTCCGAGACCGACGCGCGCATCAGGCGCAGGTCGGCCAGCACGGTGCCGCTCGGGGCGAACCCGGTCGAGGTCTTGACGTAGTGGGCGCCGGCGGCCTCGACCGCCCGGCAGCCGCGCACCTTCTCGTCATCATCGAGGTAGGCGTTCTCGAGGATGACCTTGACGATCGCACGATCGCCCGCGGCCTCCACGACGGCCCGGATGTCACCCTCGACGCGGGCGTCCTCACCCGAACGGAGCCAGCCGATGTTGAGGACCATGTCGAGCTCGGTCGCGCCCTCCTCCATGGCGCGCTCCGCCTCGAACGCCTTCGTCACGCTCAGGTTGGCGCCGTGCGGGAAGCCGATCACCGTCCCGACGGCGACCTCGGAACCGGCCAGGAGGTCAGCGGCGAGGGCGACGTCGGTCGGCCGGACGCAGACCGAAGCGACCTCGTAGCGCGCCGCGAGCTCACAGCCCGCCCGGACCTCATCGAGGGTGAGCTCGGGGCGGAGCAGGGAGTGGTCGATCGTGCCGGCGACCTCGGCGTAGCTGAGGTCGCCGGCGGTCAGGTGCGTGGGGAGCAGGGGTTCAGGGTCCATGCCCACGACCCTAGCGCGTCCCGGTCGACCTGTCTAGACAGGTCGACCTACACCGGACCATGACGGCCGACGGCCGACGCGGCCGCGAGCAGTGCCCCGGCACGTTCGGCCACGAGCGCCGGATCGTCCGCCGCGGTCAGCCATGCGCCGACCCCCACCGCGAGCGCCCCCGCCCCGAGGAAGGCCGCGACCGTGTCGGCATCGACGCCCCCGGTCGGTACGAGACCGATGCCCGGGAACGGGGCACGGAGCGCGGCGACGTGCGCCGGCCCCCCGATGGCGGCCGGGAAGACCTTGACGGCCGCGGCCCCCGCGCGATGGGCAGTCAGGACCTCCGTCGGGGTGAACGCGCCGGCGAGGAAGGGGACCCCACGAGCGTTCGCCCACGCGATGAGCGCGGCGTCGACGTGGGGCGAGACGAGGAACCCCGCACCGGCGTCCACCGCGGCGGCGGCGTCCTCGATCGTGAGCACGGTGCCGGCGCCGACCTCGAGACCGCGGCCGCGCGCCGCGGCGATCGCGGTCGGCCCCTCACCGCCCTCCATCGTGACCTCGAGCACGTCCAGGCCGCCGGCCAGCAGCGCGTCGCAGAGCCGGACCGCCGCGGCCGCGTCGAGCCGTCGCGCGACGGCGACGACCCGCCCCTCGAGCAGGGCCTCCGGCAGGGGCGGTGCGTCCGCGTGGCTCACGGAGCGACCGAGGTGACGTGCCAGCCCCCGTCGACGACGAGCTCCTGACCGGTGATGCCGCGCGAGGCGGGAGCGACCAGGAAGGCCGCCGCCGCGGCGACGTCGGCCGCATCCAGCATCCCACCGACCAGCGGCTGCTTGCGGGCGGCGTAGGCCCGCAGGTCCGGGTCCTCCGCGGCGCGACGGGCCATCGGTGTGTCGACGAGCCCGGGCGAGAGCGCGTTCACCCGGATGCCCTCCACCGCGTGCGTCGCGGCGAGCGTCGTGACGAGCGCGAGCTGGGCACCCTTGATGGCGGCGTAGGCATGTGTCCCGAAGCGCTCGGGTGACGGACTCGTCGCGAGCACCGAGCTCACCACGACGATGGCACCGCGCGCTCCGCTCGCGTCGGGCTCCTGCCCCCGCATCCATCGCAGGCCCTCCCGGACCGCGAGCATCGTCGGGTGACCGTTGAGCCGCAGCGTCTCCTCCCACGCCGAGAGCGCCATCGCATCGAGCCGCCCGTCACCGAAGCGCCGTCCACTGCCGCCCGCGACGGCCACGAGACCGTCCAGCCGCGCGGCACGGGCCCGCAGCCGCTCGAACGCTCGGACCGTGGCGGCCTCATCCGTGAGGTCGACGAGCTCCGCGTCGATGTGACCGCCCGCGTCGCGCACCCCCGAGACGAGCGACTCGGTGGTCGTCGGGTCCCGAGCGAGGACGAGGACGTGCACACCGGTCCTGGCGAGACGATGCGCCGTCGCGGCCGCGATGCCCGTCGCGCCCGTGACGAGCACGGTGCGACCACCATCGTCGTGCGCCGAGGTCGCATCCATGCCCGCGTTGTAGCAGACGACGTTCCCGCGGCCACGGCGGGTCGAAGGCCGGCCGCAGTACCTTTACCCCCATCGGAAGGTGCTCGCGACCCGCGAGGAGGCTCGGGTGACCACGCGGCTCGGCGTCGGCGCGGTCCTCCGGGACGGACGGATCGTCCCGGGCGACCTCCTCGTCGCCGATGGACGCGTCGCCGGGTTCCTCGATGCGCCGGGCGACCCCGCGCTCATCGCTGCGCCCGGCCTCCTCGACCTGCAGGTCAACGGCGCCCACGGCGTGGACGTCCTGACCGCCGAGCAGGACGCGCTGGAGCGGCTCGAGGAGCGGCTGCTCGCGGATGGCGTCACCGGCTGGCAGCCGACGCTCATCACCGCACCCGAGGCGATGACGCTCGCGGCCCTCGACCGGCTCGCCTCCGTGGCGACGGGAGCGCGCGAGGACCGACCGCACCTGCTCGGCGTGCACCTCGAGGGGCCCTTCCTCGCACCGCAGCGGCTCGGGGTCCACCCACCGGAGCACCGACGCGACCCCGAGCCCGGTCTGGCCGCGAGGCTGACGGCGTCACCGCTCGTTCGCACCGTGACGCTCGCGCCGGAGCTGCCCGGGGCGCTCGCGCTCGTCGCGGACCTCGTCTCGCGGGGGATCCTCGTCTCGATCGGGCACACGGATGCGGACGCGGTCACGGCGGAGGCCGCCTTCGATGCCGGGGCGCGGACCGTGACGCACCTCGGCAACGCCATGCGCCCCTTCGCTCCGCGGGACCCGGGCGTCCTGGGCACGGCGTTGGCGCGGGACGACGTCGTCGTCCAGCTGATCGCCGACCCGCACCACCTCGCCCCGCAGACGATCCGGCTCGCGGTGCGCGCCGCTCGCGGGCGCTGGGTCCTCGTGACCGACGCCGTGGCGGCCGCGGGGCTCGCAGACGGCGCCTCGATGCTCGGCGACGTCCCGGTGCTCGTCGAGGGGGGCGCCGTCCGGCGAGCCGACGGCACGCTCGCCGGTTCCGCGCTGAGCCTGCTCGGCGCCATCCGCCACGCCGTCGCGCTCGGCATCGATCCCGCCGACGCCCTCACCGCCGCGAGCACGACCCCGGCCCGACTCCTCGGTCGCGACGACCTCGGCCACCTCGCCGTCGGGGCGCGCGCGGACGCGATCGTCCTGGATCGCGACCTCGCGCTGACGCGGGTGCTCCGCGACGGGCGGGTCGTCGCCGAGGGAGCCGGCGCATGAGCCCGCTCCGCGCCTCGGCGAGCACCGTGCGCCCGCGCCGGCGGGGGCGCGCGGTCGCGGCCGCGCTCCTCGCGCTCGTGCTGTCGGCCTGCACGGCGAGCGGGACCGCCACCCCGGAGGGCGACGCGGTGTCCTCCGGTCGCGAGGAGCCCGGACCGGCGCCGAGCGCGACGGACGGGACCGCTCCCGAGGGCGCCCCGCTCGGACCGCGCGCGCTCGGACCGCTCGTGCTCGAGCCGGTCGTCGGTCTCGACGCCCCCATCGATGCCGTCGCCCTGGCCGACGGGACGCTCATCGTCGCCGAACGTGCCGGTCGACTCGTCACGGTCACCTCCGAGGGCGAGCCGGGCCCGCCGATCCTCGACCTGCGCGAGCGGACGACGACCGACAGCGAGCGGGGCCTGCTCTCGCTCGCCGTGGACGCGGACGAGCGCCTCCTCGTCGTCTCGTTCACGGACCTCGACGGCGCGACGACCCTCGAGGCGTACCCGTTGCTCGCCGGCCCCGCACTCGCCCTCGGGCCGGCCCGACCGCTCTGGCGCCTCGAGCAGCCCTACGCGAACCACAACGGCGGCGCGGTGCGCTTCGGCCCCGACGGCATGCTGCACCTCGCGCTCGGCGACGGGGGCAGCCGCGACGACCCCCTCGACGCCGGCCAGGACCCCTCGACGCCGCTCGGCGCGATCGTCCGGCTCGACGTGCGCGGCACGGGTCCAGCACGCATCCCTGCCGACAACCCGTTCGTCACGACGCCCGGCGCGGACCCTGCCGTGCTCACGACGGGACTGCGCAACCCGTGGCGCTTCGCCTTCGATGTCGAGGGTGGCCACGTCTGGATCGCGGACGTCGGCCAGGGTCGCCGAGAGGAGATCAACCGCCTCGCGCTCGACGAGCTCGCCGGCGCGAACCTCGGGTGGGCTCGCCTCGAGGGCTCGCTCCCGTTCCGCGGCGAGACCCCGCAGGAGCACGTCCTGCCCGTGCACGAGTACGACCACGGACCCGGCTGCTCGGTGACGGGAGGGGTCGTCTACCGCGGCAGCCGCATCCCGGCGCTCGAGGGCGCCTACCTCTTCAGCGACCTCTGCGACGGGACCATCCGCGCGCTCGTCGATGACGGCTCCGGCGGGCTCTCCCCGCTCGACCTCGGCGTCGCCGGGCGCCAGGTCGTCGGGTTCGCCCACGCTGCGGATGGCGAGGTGCTCGTCATCGACCTCACGGGGACCATCAGCCGGCTCGCCCCGGCCTGAGCCCGACGGCGAGCGAGCGCGCACCGAGCACCACGAGCGTCGCGATCGCGGCACCGAGCAGCGCGAACTTCGGCACCGCCATCAGGACCGTCAGGCGCGTCGACCAGCCGCCCCCCCTGCCTCCGATGGTCAGGAGCATCGCGGCGTTCTCGACGAGGTCCAGCCCAGCAGCCGCGACACCCATGCGCGCGGCTCCCCGCGCCGGCCCGTGCAGCCTCGAGCGGTCGCGCGCTCCCCCCCGCTCACCGACGAGGTGCGCGACCGCGGCGATCGCGGACGCGTAGGCGATCGGGAACAGCAGGTCGACGAGGAGGTGCCGGAGCGCGACCACCCGTCCGGACGCGCCCCAGCCGGCGACGAGCTCGGCCGCACGAGCGGGATCCGCGACGAACTGCAGCGAGACGATCCCCAACGGGGTGTCGGGACCGACGAGCGGCGCACCGATGAGCTGCAGGGCGAGCGCGAGCAGCGCCGTCATGCCGAGGGGTGCGGCCGGGCGTCGCCAGGGGCGGCTCCCCCCAACTCGGCCGACACCGCCGATCGCTCCTGCTCCCCCGATCCCCTCGCCACCGTCCCGCGATCCCGCCATGGCTCCGCCCTCCGTCGCGCGCGCCCGGTCCCTGCGGCCGGCACGCAGGGACCCAGCCCCGGGAGGCGACCCGCCGCTCGCCCGCGACGATTGCCCGTCCCGAGCGTCCTGCGTAGCCTGCCACGACGGGCGTCCGGGCGCGGCCGTTCGACGCCGCTGCGCGAAGGGTCGCGATGGTCCCCCGCTCCGAGCCCGAGGTGAGCGAGGAGGTCGCACGGGCGTTGGCCGACGGCGCGCCCGTCGTCGCCCTCGAGTCCACGATCCTCGCCCACGGCCTGCCCCGTCCGACCAACCTCGAGGTCGGGCGTCGCCTCGAGGCGCTGGTGCGCTCCCGGGGCGCCGTGCCCGCGACGATCGCCCTGCTCGACGGTCGGGTCCGGATCGGGCTCGACGAGGCGGCCCTCGAGCGCATCTGTACCAGCGAGCACGTCGTCAAGGCGAGCGTCCGCGACCTCGCCCTCGCGGTCGCGACGGGCACGGACGCAGCGACGACCGTCGCCTCGACCGCGTGGCTCGCGCACCGGGCCGGCATCCGGGTGTTCGCGACCGGAGGGCTCGGCGGGGTGCACCGCGAGGCGACCACCACCTTCGACGAGTCCGCGGACCTGACCGTGCTGGCCGAGGTCCCGATCCTCGTCGTGTGCGCCGGCGCGAAGTCCGTGCTCGACGTGCCCGCGACGCTCGAGCGGCTCGAGACGCTCGGTGTCGCGGTCGTCGGCTGGCGCACGTCCCGCTTCCCGGGCTTCTACGTCACCGACGGTGGTCTCGACCTCGCGTGGCGAGCCGACGATGCCGCCACGGTCGCTCGAGCCCGACGTGCGGCCGACGGCCTCGGTGTCGCGCGTGCCATCGTCGTCGCCAACCCGGTCGACCCCGCTCGCCAGCTCGACCCCGCGCTCCACGACCGGGCGCTGGTCGAGAGCCTCGCGGCCGCGGCCGAGGAGGGCGTGAGCGGCCGGGACGTGACCCCGTTCCTGCTCGAGCGGATGGAACGGTCGACGGCCGGCGCAAGCCTCGCGGCGAACGTCGCCGCGGTCGAGGGCAACGTCGCGCTCGCCTCGGACCTCGCCGTGGCGCTCGCCTCGGGATGAGGTCGACCGTCGCCGTGACGCTCCGCGTGCTCATCGTGGGCGACGTCATCGACGACGTCCTCGTCCGACCACACGGACCCACCCGGCCCGACACGGACACGCCCGCCGACATCGCGCGGCGTCCCGGCGGTTCGGGGGCGAACCAGGCGGCGTGGCTCGCGGAGGCGGGGCTCGCCACGCGCTTCGCGGGACGCGTCGGTGCCGCGGACGTCGCCCGACACACGGCGGAGCTCAGCCTTGTCGGGGTCGAGGCCGTGCTCGCCGGGGACGGGGAGCGGCCGACGGGGACCATCGTCGTGCTGGTCGGGACCGACGGGACCCGCACGATGCTCACGGACCGGGGCGCGAACCTCGGGCTGACGTCGAGCGACCTGGACGACGCGCTCCTCGACGACGTCGCGCACCTGCACCTCTCCGGCTACGCGCTGTTCGAGCCGGGCGTCAGAGCGGCGGTCCTCGACCTCATCGCGCGCGCCGGCGACCGCGGGCTCGGCTGGTCGGTCGACCCGAGCTCCACCGGGTTCCTCGCCGACGTCGGCACCCGGGCCTTCCTCGACTGGGTCGCCGGTGCGACCCTCCTGCTGCCCAACCTCGAGGAGGGTCGGCTCCTGACCGGGCTCGACGACCCGGACGCCATCGCGCTGGCCCTGACCTCGCACGCACCGCTCGTCGCGCTCAAGCTCGGAGGGCAGGGAGCCATCGTGGCACGACGCGATGGTGGCACCACCCGGGTGCCGACGCCGGCGGTCGACGTCGTCGACCCGACCGGAGCGGGCGACGCCTTCGCCGCGGGCTTCCTCGCGGCGTGGCTCCGTTCCGGGGATCCGCTGCTCGCCGCCCGCTCGGGGGTCGCGCTCGGCGCGCGCGCCTGCGCGACGCTCGGCGCCCGTCCCCGCTGACGCGACGCGTCGGGCGCCGCGAGGACCGACCGTCAGGTACGGCCCGGGAGGAACAGGCCGATCTCGACGGTCTCGACGACGACGTCCGCGCCAGCGAGGCGCTCCGGGGGGATGCCACGACGGCGGACCCCGACGGTGTGGAGCCCGGCCGCGCGCGCCGAGGCGATGCCGACCGCCGTGTCCTCGACCGCCGTCGCCCGTTCGGGGCGGACCCCGAGCGCCGCCACGGCCGCGAGGTAGGGATCCGGGGCGGGCTTGTGGGCCCGGACGTCATCGGCCGAGACCACCGCCGCGACGAGGCCACGGACCCCTCCGAGCTCGAGCACCCGCTCCACATGGCCCCGCGTGGAGGACGACGCCACGGCGATCGGGACCTCGGCCAGCGCCAACCGACGCATCGTGGTCAGCGCGTCGTCGTAGAGCCGCAGCCCCTGCGCGAGGAGGTCGACGAAGCGCGAACGGAGCTCGACCCGGAACTCCTCCTCGGCCCCGAGGTCCACCCGGCTCGCGTAGTGCTCCAGGCTGCGGGCGAAGGGCAGTCCGATGATGGCGTCGTGGTCCTCGGGCGTGACGCGGTAGCCGCGGCGAGCCAGGACCTCCTCCCAGGCGCGCTCCGACACCGACTCGGTGTCCGCGAGGGTCCCGTCGCAGTCGAAGAC
>JBEAQO010000230.1:0-3783 GCA_041163825.1 Actinomycetota bacterium
AGCGCCCCACCGAGCTCGGCGGTGTTGTCGACGACGGCGACGTCCTCGAGCACGACGGCGTCGGCCGCGACGGCCCCACCGGCCTCGAGCGCCACGTTGTCCGCGAGGATCGCGTCGCGCACGGTGACGACGATGCCGGCGCCCTCCGGCGCCCACACCGCCCCGCCATCGACGTAGCCGGACGGTCCGAGCGCCTCGTCGGCGCGTCCGTCGCGCAGCTCGACGTGCTCGAGGGTCAGGTCCGCCGCACCCGAGGGCCCGACCGGGTCGACGACGAGGATGCGGTGCGCGGTTCCCCCGGACAGCACGCTGCGCTCGGAACCCACCCCGCGCAGCACGACCGGCACCGCGTGGCGATGGACGAGCGGCGCGGTCAACGTGACGTCCCCGGTGACCTCGACGACGTGCAGCAGCCCCATGCACAGGTCCGCCGCGTCGACGGCGGCCTGCAGCGCGGTCGTCGCCTCGGCAGCGGTCCCGAAGGCGCCGAGGTCGACGCTCGACTCGCAGGTCGGCTCCATGCCCCCACCGGCGAGCGTGAACGGTGCCAGCGCCAGCGCCACGAGCGCGGCCCACGGACGACGAGCCCGACCCATCCCCGACCCCCTGCCCCCGTGTCCCGTGCCCCGGGACCGCCCCACCGTGCGCCTGCTCCGCACCCGCTCCCCTGGCGCGCACGTCCGTACGCGACCGACGCTATCCCGGGGTCCTAGCATCGTGCGCGACGCCGTCCCGCCGACCGACGAGGGGCCCGAGCCCATGATCGCGCAGGCGTTCCGCGGCCTCGAGTCGCTGCTCGGCAGGGGTTGGCGCTGGCGCTGGGCGGCGCTCGTCGCGATCGCGTTGTTCATCACCGGGGTGGAGGTCGTCGGGGCGTTCGGCGTCTACGCGCTGCTCGGGCTCATCGCCTCTCCCGACATCGCGCTGACCGTCCCACTGCTCGGCGACCTCTCCGGGCTCGTCGGCGACATCGAGGTCGATCGCCTGCGCATCGGGGTCGCGCTGTTCGTCGTCGTGTTCTTCGCGCTGCGCAGCGTGCTCCTCATCGCCCGCGCCTACGTCGAGACCCGCATCATCGCGGCCTCCGCCGTCGACATGGGCGACCGGCTGCTGCGCGGCTACCTCGCGATGCCCTACCGCTTCCACACGGCGCGCAACTCCTCCGAGCTCGTGCGCAACGCCTTCGTCGCGACCCAGCAGCTCCAGCTCGGTGTGGTGCAGCCGCTCGTGCAGGTCATCGCGCAGGTCGTGCTCATCACCGGGCTGACGGTCGTGCTCATCGCCGCCGACCCGCGCGGCGCGCTGGTCGCGGCCGCGGTCCTCGGGGTGTCGGTGTGGGTGGTGCAGCGTCAGCTGCGCCCGCGGCTCGCCGCCTGGGGCCGGCGCTCCCAGGACGCGACCGCCGCCAGCATCGCGGCCGTGCAGCAGTCGCTCGGCGGCATCCGCGACATCAAGCTGCTCGGCCGCGAGCGCCCCTTCGCCGACGAGCACCTGCGCCAGCGACGGACCATCGCCCGGACCTCCTACCTGTCCTCGGCCGCGAACGCCCTGCCGCGCGCGCTCATCGAGATGTCGCTCATCTACACCATCATCGCGCTGTTCCTCGTCGCCATCATCATCGACCGCGACGTCGAGGCGACGCTGTCCACGCTCGGCCTCTTCGCCTACGCCGGCATCCGGCTCCAGCCCTCGGTCCAGCAGCTCGTCGGGCAGTACAACGCGATGCGCTTCAACCTGCCCATCATCGACGACCTCGCCCGCGACCAGGCCGAGATCGCCGACTGGCTCGCCGAGGAGGCCGCGGGCGGGCCGACCGCCGTGCGCAGCGGTGCGAGCGCGGACAGCGGCGCGAGCACCGGCGCGGGCACGGGCGGTGCCGGTGGGCCGGCCTTCGCGCGCGCCATCGTGCTCTCCGGCGTGAGCTTCTCCTACGCCCCCGACGATCCGACGATCGCGCCGGCGCTCACCGACGTCGACCTGACCGTGGCGCGCGGGGAGTTCCTCGGCATCTGCGGGCCGACCGGCGGCGGCAAGTCGACCCTGCTCGACGTGCTCGTCGGCCTCCTGCCCCCGACGGCCGGCACCGTGACCGTCGACGGGGTCGCGCTCGGTGACCGGCCGGCGTGGTGGTGGTCGCAGCTCGGGGTCGTCTCGCAGGCGGTGTTCCTCACCGACGACACCCTCGAGCGCAACATCGCCTTCGGGGTCGCGCCCGGCGACGTCGACCGCGAGCGGCTCGCACGTTGCGTCGAGCGCGCTCAGCTCGCCGAGTTCACCGACCGGCTGCCGGACGGGCTCGCGACCGTGGTCGGGGAGCGCGGCATCCGCCTCTCCGGCGGGCAGCGCCAGCGCGTCGCCATCGCCCGCGCCCTCTACCGCGAGCCCGCCGTCGTCGTCCTCGACGAGGGCACCTCCGCGCTCGACGCCGCGACCGAGGCCGCCGTCGTCGCCGCGCTCGACGAGCTCGCCGCCGACCGCACGCTGATCGCCGTCGCGCACCGGATCGCGACGATCCGCCACGCCGATCGCATCGTCGTCATCGAGGGCGGACGGGTGCGCGCCAGCGGCTCGCACGACGAGCTCATCGCGAGCGACGCGGTGTTCCGCCGGCTCGCCGGCTGACCCTCACCCGGCGCGCGCGAGCCCCTCGACGAGCGCCCACGGCACGACGAGGCGCCGCGTCCCGACCCCGGCATCGGCGGCCTCGCCCGGCGAGAACCACACGACGAGCGCGTCCTCGGTCGCCAAGAGCTGGCCGTGACGGTGCTCCACGCCCTCGCAGGTGCCGCCGAGCTCGCACACCGTGCGGTCGACGAACGCGCGCCACGAGTCGACGTCGACCCCGACGTGCAGGTCCTCACCGAGCAGCAGCTCGCCGCTCGCACGGTCGTAGACGAGGTGCGCGGACCAGCGCGTGTCGCGCTCGCCGAGGTGGTAGGCCCACTGCCCGACGACGAAGCAGCGCACGTCCGCGACGCTCGAGCCCGGCGGCACCACGCACGGCGTGCGGTAGACCTCCTCCATCGCGAACCCGTACTGCGAACGGGGTCGCGCGATGCAGCGCGGGTCGAGCCGGCTGCGCACCACCCCGGAGAAGTAGGGCGGCTCGAGCCAGGCGAGCAGGTCGGCCCGGATCGCCGAACCGGCGGGATCGGCGAGCCCGACCGACACCTCGCGGACCGTGCGGTGGAAGTGGTAGCACGGCGCCGGCGCGGTCCCGACGATCGCCCGCTCCACGAACGGCTCGTCATCGAGGACGAGCTCGGCGCGCGGTCGGATGCGCGCGGGCCAGCCGCCCGCACCACTGCCGTCGTCGAACGACGCGACGAGGTCGAACGACGCGCCGAGCAGCCCCTCGGGCTGCCAGCCCTCCTCGAACGATGCGCTCGGCGTCGCCCCGTCCGCCCCCCCGGGGTCGGCACCGGGCACGAGCTCGCCCGGGTCGACCGCGTCCGACGCGTCCTGCGCGGGAACGGCGGGATCGCCGGGACCGACCGCGGCCGCGAGCAGCGCCGCGGGCAGCGCCGGGGGACGCCCGCGACCGGGCGCGGCGGCGAACGCCGCGAGGGCGAACAGGCCGGCGAGCGCGACGAGGACGACCACGACCCGTGCGAGGCCGCGACGCACGCGACCCGTCCGCTGCGGCGCGCGCCGACGGTCCACGGTCCACCCCACACGGCGGGTCCGGGAGCCTGCCGCCACGGGAGAGGGTGCCATGCCGGGCGCGGGCACCACGCCGTCCGGGCACGGCGAACGGCCACCCTCCCGGCGGCGACCGCCGGG
>JBEAQO010000231.1:0-9100 GCA_041163825.1 Actinomycetota bacterium
GCCCGCGACGAGCGCCGCGAGGGCACCGTCGAGCACGTCGGTCGAGCCGCCGGTGACGAGCAGCGTGTCGCGCTCGGTCGTGACCGCCCCCGAAGACGCGCCCCCGCTGCCCGAGGCGAACAGCCCGACGCTCTCGAACCCGGGCAGCGCGGTCACGGCCGGCATCGCGAAGGGGACGGTGCCGAGCACCGGGCCACGGTGCTCGTCGAGCAGGACCAGGGCGTGCTCGCGGTACGCCGCGTCGATGCCGTCGAGCACGTCGTGCCACCAGAACTGCGCGACGAGCACCGCGTCGGGCCGGACCTCGAGCACCTCGGGCAGGGTGTCCGCGATGACCGCGTCGAAGCGATCGAGCTCGGGCAGGCGTTCCACCCAGCGCGTCGACTCCGCCGCCCCCGAGCGCAGCGCCTCGGGGGTCGTGCGGGTGTCGAACCCGACGACCGTGACCGGCGCCGCCGGTGGGAGCCCCGCCTCCGCGCGCGCGACCTTCGCCGGCGGGGCGAGGAGCGCGACCTCGGCGCCGCGGTCGGCGAGCGCGCGCGCCACGAGCACCGAGCGCCGGACGTGGCCGAGCCCGTGGTCGCAGGCGATGACGGCGACGCGCGTCACGCGCCGGGCCGACCGTCCGGCGTGACGTAGCCCATGGTCGCGTAGACGAGCCCGTCGTGGGCCTCGACCTCGCGCCGGTCGAGGAGCCCCCAACCGTCGAAGAGGAGCGCGTCACGACCCGCGAGCGCCGAGACCACGTCGGCCGCGACGTTGTCGGGGTGGTCGTTCATGACGAGCACGGCATCGGCACGGGCGAGTCCGTCGGTGAGCGCCACCGGTTCGAGCCCGAGCGCGACGAGCGCCGCGTCCTCGACCACGGCGTCGAAGGCGAGCACCCGCACACCGCGCGCGAGGAGCTCGGCGGCGACCGTGACCGACGCCGACCCGCGCAGGTCGGAGGTCTCCGGCCAGCCCTTGAAGGCCACGCCGACGAGGCACACGGTGAGCGACGTCGGGTCCCGACCGGTGCGCTCGGCGAAGCGATCGAGCACCCGGACCGGGTACCGGGCCGCCTCCTCGTTGATGCGCCGGCCCTGGGCCGAGAGCAGCGCGTGCCCGCTCGACGGGTCGACCGCGCCGAAGAGGAACGGGTCCTTGGTGAGGCAGTAGCCGCCGACCCCCGGGCTCGGTCGGGCGACGGGGTTGCGCGGGTAGCCCTCGTTCGCGGCGTTGATCAGCCGACGGGCATCGAGGTTGTAGCGGTCGGCGAGCAGCGCCACGCCGTTGGCGAACGCGAAGGAGAGGTCACGGAAGGAGTTGTTGACGAGCTTGACGAGCTCGGCCGCCTCGAGCCCGTCGACCCGGACGATGCCATCGGTGAGCGTGCTCCAGAAGTCGCCCGCCGCGCTCGCGCACGCCTCGGTCAGGCCGCCCACGATCTGCGGCAGCGTCAGCAGCTCCTGCATGGCCGCCCCCTCGGCGGTGCGCTCGGGCGTGAAGGCGACGTGGAAGTCACGGCCCGCCACGAGCCCGGACGCGCGCTCCAGCAGCGGCACGACCAGCGCACGGGTCGTCCCGACCGGGACCGTGGAGCGCAGCAGCACGAGCGCACCGCGCTGGAGCCGCGTGCCGATCGACGTCGCGACGGTGACGAGGGCCCCGTCGTCGGGACGTCCATCGTCATCGACCGGCGTCCCGACCGCGACGATCGCGACCCGGCGCGGCTCGTCCGCGGGCTCCGTCGAGAGCGTCAGTCGACCGTCCGCGAGCGCACGGCGCAGCAGCTCGGGCAGGCGCGGCTCGTGCACGTGCGGACGTCCCTCGGACAGTCGCGCGACGAGCCCGGCATCGACGTCGACGCCGTGCACGCGGTGCCCGCGCGAAGCGAGCGCGACGGCGAGCGTGAGCCCCACGAACCCGAGCCCGTGGACCTCGACGAGGCGCGCCTGACCGGGCCGCCGGGCGACGAGGAGCTTGGCGTTGACGACGTCGACGACGACGCCCGCGTCGTCGACCAGCGGGACGTGCTCGACGAGGTCCTTGCGGGCCCCGAGACGGGCCGCGGTCTCGGCACGGACCCTCGCGATGAGCGTCTCGTCGTCGAGCCCGACCGGCATCACGATCGGGGCGGTCGTCATGACCTCGGCGATCGGTCGGTCGAGGTCCTCCCCGCGGGCGACGAGCCGCAGCAGGTCACCGTCGTTGAACAGGCCGAGCAGCCGACCACCCTCGTCGAGCACCAGGGCGACGCCGTAGTGCAGCGTGCGTCCGCTCGCCATCCGGTCCGCGACGTCCTGCACCCGCTCGCCCGGGAGCGCGACGACGACGAGCTCGTCGAGCGGGCGCGACGCTCCGCTCACCACGGGGTCTCCTCCCAGTTCGCGATCATCTCGCTCGCGCGCTGCGACCCGCCGGCCCGCGGCGTCATGAAGCGCCCGCGGTAGTAGTCGCGGTTGAGCAGCTCCGCGTCGGAGAGCGTGCGGTCCGCGTCGCCGAGGAGCGGGACGAGGTCGACCCCCTCCGCAGCGAGGCGCTCTCGGCGCTCCTCGAGGGTGAGCGCGGCGAACGCAGCGAGCTCGGCGAGCCCCACCGGGTCGACCGAGACCGGCCCGTCCCGGGTCTCCTCGGGGCCGAGCACGGTGAAGTGCCGCTCGATGACCTCGGCGCCCAGCGCCAGCGCCGCGCGCGAGGCGAGGTTGCCGTCGCGCGCATGGAGCGTGTGATCCGAGAAGCCGACGACATCGGCGTGCCGACGCAGCCGCTCCATCCGGGCGAGGTGGAGCTCGTCGAGCGGGGTCGGGTAGATGGTGACCGCGTGCAGGAACGCGAACTCGGTCCGATCGCGGAGGACCTCGGCGGCGTGCGCGATCTCGTCGTCGAACGTCGCCCCGGTGGAGACGACCATGTGGTCGAACCGCTCGGCGAGCTCGCGCAGCAGCGGGTAGGAGGCGCAGTCGTAGCTCGCCACCTTGACGGCCTCGAAGCCCTGGGACGCGACGAGCTCGACGTCCCCGCGCGTGAAGCAGGTCGTCATCGGCACCAGCCCGAGCGAGCGCGAGAGCGCCACGAACTCGGCGACGGTGTCGGGGTCGAGCTCGAGCCCCCGGAGCCGCTCGACCTCGGCCGCCCACGGTCGGCGGATGGCGAGCGTGCGCCCCTCGACCTCCACCCCCTCCTCGAACTGCGGGCGCATCGCGACCGTCGAGGCGAGGATGTTCTGGAGCTTGACGTGCGTCGCCCCCGCGGCCGCGGCCTCCTCGACCATGCGCCGCATCAGCGCCGGCTCGCCCCGGTGGTTCTGACAGAGTTCCGCGATGAGCTTCATGGGGCGAGGCTAGACGGCCCCCCTCGGGCCGGACCCGGCCCACGGTCCGCCGCTGCCGCCCCCCGTCGCGCCCGTCGACCGACCCTCGACCGACCGTGGGCCGACCGTCCGGGGGGCCGCGGGAGCGCTGCGTAGGCTCCGACGGCGACACGGCGACGAGGACGGTCCATGCGGGTGCTCGGCGTCATCCCGGCGCGCGGCGGGTCGAAGGCGATCCCGGGCAAGAACCTCGTCCCGCTGGGCGGCCGGCCGCTCCTCGCCTGGACGGCCGACGCCGCCCGTGCCTCCTCGCTGACGCGCGTGGTGCTCTCGACGGACGACGAGCGGATCGCCCGCGCCGGCCGCGAGCTCGGGCTCGACGTCCCGTTCCTCCGGCCCGCCTCGCTCGCGACGGACGAGGCCGCCTCCATCGACGTCGCGCTGCACGCGCTCGACGCCTGCAGCACGCCGGACGATCCCTACGACGCGGTCATGCTGCTCCAACCCACGAGCCCGTTGCGCACCGGGGCGGACATCGACGCGGCCATCGCCCTGCTCGACGCGAGCGGCGCCGATGCGGTCATCTCGGTCGTCGACGTCGGCGGGCACCATCCGGCGCGCATGAAGTGGCTCGATGGCGACCGGCTGCTCGATCCTCCGTTCGCGGAGCCGGTCGAGAACCAGCCGCGGCAGGCGCTCCGCCCGATGGTCATCCGCAACGGAGCCCTCTACCTCACCCGCACGGCGGTGCTCCGCCGCCGGACGTTCAAGGGCGAGGACTGCCGAGCGCTCGTCATGCCCGCGGAACGCTCGGTGAACATCGACGAGCCGCTCGACCTCGTCGTCGCGGAGGCCGTGCTGCGCGACGCCGGGCCCGGAGCCGCCCGATGAGCACGGCGACACGGCCACTGGCGCTGCACCTCGAGGCGGACGCCTGGCCGGCGGACGCGCTCGCGACGCTCGAGTCGCGCTTCGAGCTCGTCCGGGCCGACGTCGAGGACCCGGCCGAGGTGGCCGCGCTGCTCCGACAGCGGCCCTACACGGTCCTGCTCACGCGCCTCGGGCTGCCGATCGATGCGACGACGGTCAGGGACTGCCCGAGCCTGCGCCTGGTCGCGACGCCGACCACCGGGCTCGACCACCTCGACCTCGCCGGGCTCTCGGAGGCCGGCATCACGGTCGTCAGCCTCCGCGACGCGCGCGAGCGCATCGTCGACGTGACGGCGACCGCCGAGCACACCTGGGCCCTGCTGCTCGCCTGTGCGCGTCGCCTGCCCTCGGCCGTCGAGGACGTCGCCGCGGGCGGCTGGCACCGGCGGCGCTTCCTCGGTCGCGAGCTCGCCGGTGCCACGCTCGGGATCGTCGGGCACGGACGCCTGGGACGACGGGTCGCCGGCTACGGCCGCGCGTTCGGCATGGACGTGCTCGTCACCGACGTCGACCCGGCCGCGCTCACCGGGCTCGCGCCGGGCGTCCGTGCCGTCTCGGACGACGAGCTGCTCTCCGGGTCCGACGTCGTGAGCCTCCACCTCCCGCTCGACGAGCGGACCCGCGGCTGGCTGTCCGCCGAGCGCATCGCGCGGCTCCGACCCGGGGCCATCGTCGTGAACACCGCTCGGGGCGAGCTCGTCGACGACGATGCGCTCGCCGATGCGCTCGCCGACGGTCGGCTCGGCGGTCTCGCGCTCGACGTCGTGGCCGACGACGGCCGCTGGGGCGAGCGGGCCCCGGGGGACGCGCTGACGCGGCTGGTCGCGACCCGGGACGACGTCGTGATCACGCCGCACATCGGCGGCTGGGCGGCCGACGCGGTCGCGACGACGCGACGGCTGCTCGCCGGACTGGTGGTCGAGCGGCTCGATCAGGAGGGGATCCGATGACCGGCGCGCGCGACCTCGAGGGCTGGGAGCTCAACGTCCTCGGCGTCTACGACATCGTCTCGCCCCACCCGACGACCGGGCTCGAGGCCTGGTTCGAGTTCCTGCGCTCCTCGTCGGACGTGCCCGGCGACATCGGCGAGTTCGGCGTGTTCCGAGGGCGCTCGCTCCTGGGTGCCGCGCTCCTGCTCGAGGGGCTCGGCGACCCACGTCACGTCGTCGGCTTCGACACGTTCGGCGGCTTCCCCGCGACGTCGCCCGAGGACGACCCCTCCCAGTTCGAACGCATGGCCGAGGACGGTCGGATCGATGCCGAGCACCTCGACCGGGTGCGGCGCAACGCCGCCCACCTCGCCGTCGTCGGTCGCTCGCTCGATCCGCGCGCCTCGTCGACCTCGGGCGCCTTCACGGACACCAGCCGTGAGGCGATCGAGCGCAAGGCCGAGCACCTGGGGGTGCGCGAACGCATCACGCTCTACGAGGGGGAGTTCCGCGACTCGCTCGCGCACCCGGAGAACGCGGCACGCCGGTGGTCCGGCGTGCTGCTCGACGCGGACCTCTTCGACGGCTACGCGGCCGTCCTGCCGGAGGTCCACGACCGGATGAGCCCGGGCGGGATGATCTACCTCGACGAGTACTACTCGCTGAAGTTCCCCGGCCCCCGGCTGGCGGTCGACGCCTTCTGCGCCGAGCGCGGCATCCGCCCCACCCTGCTCCGACGCGACGGTGCCTTCGAGCGCTGGGCGATCCTGACCTGAGCCGCTGAGGCGCACGGCTCGCCCGGCCGGGTGCGTGGTCGAGCGGATGCGTGGTCGGGTCAGAACGTCTTGCCGGGGTTGAGGATCCCCTCCGGATCCAGCAGCCCCTTCAACGCGCGCTGCATCGCGAGCTGCACGGGGTCGAGCTCCCGCGCGAGGTGCGCCCGCTTCAACGTCCCCACACCGTGCTCGGCGGCGATCGTCCCGCCGAGCTCGAGCGAGAGCGTCAGGATGTCGTCGAACGCGGCCCGTGCCCGTGCGACCTGGTCGGGGTCGTTGCCGTCGAACACGAGCAACGGGTGCATGTTGCCATCGCCGGCATGCCCGATGGTCGCGACCTCGACCTCGCGGACCTCCGCGATGCGTGCGATGCCGGCGAGGAGCTCGACCATGCGCTCGCGCGGGACGGCCACGTCCTCGGGCAGGAGCATGCGTCCGGTGCGCTCGAGCGCCGGCCACACGCGCCGGCGCGCCTCGACGAGGAGCTCGCCCTCGGCCGGATCGGTCGCATGGTGGACGAAGGTCGCGCCCGCCTCCTGGCACAGGCGCGCGATGTCGCCGATGGTCGATGCGGCACCATCGCCCTCGGTCTGGATGATGAGCAGGCAGGCCGCATCGAGGTCGAGACCGAGGTGGTAGGCGGACTCGACCTCGGTGAGCGCAGCACGGTCGATGATCTCCATCATCGAGGGCTGGTGCCCGGCCGCGAACACGCGCGCGACCGCCTCGCCCGCAGGTGCGAGCTCGTCGAAGAACGCGACCGCGGTCGCCGGCGGCGGCGGGGTCGGGACGAGCCGGAGCGTCGCCTCGGTGATGATCCCGAGCCGCCCCTCGGAGCCGACGAAGAGCCCGGTCAGGTCCGGGCCGGTGGAGCGCTTGAGGGTGTGGCGTCCGGTGCGCAGCACCTCGCCGGAGGCGAGCACGACCTCGAGCCCGAGCACGTGGTCGCGGGTGACCCCGTACTTGACGCAGCACAGCCCTCCTGCGTTGGTCGCGACGTTGCCGCCGATGCTCGACAGCTCGTAGGAGGCCGGATCGGGGGGGTAGAACAGCCCGTGCTCCGCCACGGCGCGCTTGAGGTCCGCGTTGATGACCCCCGGCTCGGTGCGCACCATGCGGTTCACCGGGTCGATGTCGAGCACCCGGTCCATGCGGTGCAGCGAGAGCAGGAGACAACCATCGACGGCGTTGGCCGCCCCGGTGAGGCCGCTGCCCGCGCCGCGCGGGACGATCGGGACCCGCGCGGCGCGAGCGACCTCGACGGTCGCGACGACCTCCTCGGTGGAGGTCGGCATGACGAGGACGGCGGCGGTGCCCGCCGACTCGAACACGGCGCGGTCCTGCGCGTAGGCCGCCACCACGTCCGGGTCGGTCTGCAGGCGGTCGGCGGGCAGCCGCTCGGCGAGCCCGTCGACCAGCGACGCCGTCCGGAGCGTCATGCCGAGAGGAACCCGGCCACCCGGGCGTTGAAGCGCTCGGGGTTCTCGAAGAACATGAAGTGCGAGCCGCCGTCATCGGCCGGGAAGATCTCGACCTCCGCGCCAGCGATCGAGTCCGCCACCCAGCGCTGCGAGGCCGCCGAGAAGATCGACGCCTCTGCTCCGATGACGAGCGTCGGGAGGGTGATGGCCGGGATGTCGGAGCGCCAGTCGATGACGCAGTGGTCGTGGAGCAGGTGCGCCGCCTGCTCGCGGGGCAGCTTGAGGTTCTCGGCCGCGACCCACTCGAGGTCGGACTCGGGGACGTCCGCGGTGAACATGCCGCGGATGAGCTCCTTCGCGGTCTCGACCGTGCCCGAGGCGACCACGCCGCCCTCGAAGGCCGCGAGCGCGGCCGCGTCGGGCAGCAGGCAGCCGTAGCGCGCGACGTCGTCCTCGTCCCAGCCGGGCTGCGCGAGCACGGCCGGCGCCTGGTCGACGAGCACCAGCCGGCGGGCCGGTCGCTCGCGCCCGAACATCGACAGGTACGACCAGATGACCGACGTCCCCATGGAGTGGCCGAGCAGGTCCGGGCGATCGAGGTCCAGCGCGTCGATGAGCTCGCGCAGGTCCTTGGCCAGGCGCTGGATGCGGTAGCCGCCCTCCGGCGAGGACGACTCGCCGTGCCCCCGATGGTCGACGGCGATGACGCGCGCCACCGCGGTCAGCGCGTCGAACTGGCGCTCGAACTCGGCGGCGCTCTGCGACCACCCCGGCAGCATGATCAGGGGATGGCCACTGCCACCCTCGAGGTAGGAGAGCTCGAGCCCTCCGTCCAGCACGACCGAACGACGTTCCATGGTTCCCCCCCTCGACCGATGGGCCGGCGGCCCCGTGCGGCGCCGCTGCGGACGACCGGCGGGCCGCCGACCGTCGTCGGGAGAACCTAGGGCAACGCTGCGGGCCGCGCCCCGGCGAGGACCGCGGTGCGGGCGACGGTGCTGCTCGGCGGAGGGTGGGGGATTCGAACCCCCGAGGGATGTGACTCCCAACACGGATTCCAGCCGTGCGCCATAGGCCAGACTAGGCGAACCCTCCAACGGCCCCTTCGGACGACGTCGGGATCGCCGACGGACGCCACGATGGGGACAGCGGAGGGAGGGGGATTCGAACCCCCGAGACCCTTGCGGGCCTACCCGCTTTCGAGGCGGGCGCACTCGGCCGGACTATGCGATCCCTCCGGGGGACGCCGCAGGGTACGGGGCGCCGCTCGGCGTCGGCAACCGGCATCGGGCGGCGTCGCACGCCGTCGCACGGCGCCCCGCGGGCCGTACCGATCGCATGCGCGCCGGCCCGGACGGCTCGGACGGCTCGGAGCGCGCCGTCGTGGCCTCCGGGACCTCAGCCCCGCCGCTCGACGAAGAAGGCGCGCAGCAGGGCACCGGCCTCGTCGGAACCCACTCCGCGCTCGACCTCCACGACATGGTTGAGGCGCGGGTCCCGGACCGCGTCGAAGAGCGAGACGACCGCACCCGCCTTGGGGTCGTCCGCGCCGAAGACCAGCCGGTCGATGCGCGCGAGCACGAGCGCGCCGGCGCACATCGTGCACGGTTCGAGCGTCACGACGAGCTCACAGCCCGAGAGCCGCCACGTCCCGAGCGCGGCCGCGGCCGCACGCAGCGCGAGGACCTCGGCATGCGCCGTCGGGTCGGCGTCGACCTCGCGACGGTTGTGGGCGCGGGCGATCACCTCACC
>JBEAQO010000232.1:0-2721 GCA_041163825.1 Actinomycetota bacterium
TCAGCGTCTGCGCGAGCTGGGCGACCGTGAGCCGGTGCTGGACGGCGACCGCGAGCGGGTGGATGAGGTCGCTCGCGCGCGCCGCGACGACGACACCCCCGACCACCATCCCCGACCCGAGCATCGCCGTGATGCGAACGAAGCCCTCCGGACGGTGCAGCATCTTCGCCCGGGAGTTCCCTCGGAAGTCGAGCCGCACCGAGGTGACCGGGAGCCCCTGCCGCTCGGCCGTCCGCTCGTCCATGCCGATGGAGGCGACCTCGGGCTCCGTGAAGATGGTCGCGGCGATGGCATCGGTCCGGATCGGCTGGACCGGCCGTCCGAGCGCGTGCCACATCGCGACCCGGCCCTGCATGGCCGCGATGGAGGCCAGCATCGTGCCACCGGTCACGTCCCCCGCCGCGTAGAGCCAGGGCACCGACGTCCGTCCGACGCGGTCGACCGGGATCGCTGCGTGCTGGTCGAGCTCGATGCCGACCACCTCGAGGCCCAGGCCCTCGACGACCGGCACCTGCCCGACCGTGAAGAGCGCATGGCTGCCCTCGACGGTCCTGCCGTCGGTCAGGCCGATGACCACACCGTGGTCGGTCACGTCGCAGGCGACCGCTCGGGCCTCACGCACGATCCGCATCCCGCGATCCTCGAACACGCCCTCGATGACGGCGGCGGCATCGGGGTCCTCCGAGGGCAGGATGCGCGTCCGTGACGAGACGAGCGTGACCTCCGATCCGAGCCGGCGCATCGCGTGCGCGAACTCCGCCCCGGTCGCACCGGACCCGACCACGACGAGATGCTCCGGCAAGCGCTCGAGCCGGAGGAGCTGCTGCCCGGTCAGCACGCGCGAACCGTCCGGCTCGAAGAACGGCAGGACCCGCGCGCGGGAGCCGGTGGCGATCAGGACGTGATCGACCGCGAGCTCGAGCTCGCCGTCGGAGGTCGAGACGCCGACCCGCCGCTCCCCGACGAGCCGGCCGCGCCCGTGCAGGATGCGGACGCCCGCCGCGCCGACCCGTCGCTCGATGTCGGCCGACTGCGAGGCACCCAGCTCGAGCAGGCCGCGGGTGACCCGGGCGAAGTCGATCTGCCCCTCGGGACCCGGATCGGTCGCCACTCCGATGGCCGCGGCGACCTCGCGCCATCCGACGGCCTCGGCGGCGACGACGAGCGCCTTCGACGGCACGCTGTCCCAGAGCACGCTGTTGCCACCGAGGCCCTCGTCGGCGACGACCGTGACCTGCGAGCCGTGCTCCGCGGCGACGAGGGCGGCCTCGTAGCCGGCCGGCCCTCCACCGATGATGACGATGCGGCTCTCCACGTCAGGCCGCCGGTCGCGGACCGCTCACGGGAGCTCCGTCGGGCGGTGGACACCGAACTCGGCCCGGAGGACGTCGCAGACCTCCTGCAGGGTCGCGCGAGCGACCAGGGCCTCGCGCATCGGCGGGAGCAGCGGCGTGTCCCCCCGAGCCGCGAGGCGGACCTCGCCGAGCGCCCGCTCGACGGCGGCCGCGTCGCGGCGCGCCCGGACACGCCGCGTCCGCTCGACCTGGGCGAGCTCGACCTCGGGGGCGATCCGCTGGAGGCGCGGCGGCGCGGCCTCCTCCGTGCGGTAGCGGTTCACCCCGACGACGACGCGCTCGCCCGCGTCGATGCGCGTGGCGGTCTCGTACGCGGACGCCTCGATCGCACGCTTCTGCCAGCCGGTCTCGATCGCCGCGACCGCCCCGCCGAGCCCATCGATGCGCGCGATCAGGGCAACGACCTCGGCCTCGGTCGCATCGGTCATCGCCTCGATGGCGTGGGAGCCGGCGAGGGGATCGACGGTCGCCGTCAGGTCCGTCTCATGCAGCAGGACCTGCTGCGTCCGCAGGGCCAGGAGCGCGCTGTGCTCCGTGGGCAGGGCCAGCGCCTCGTCGAAGGCGTTCGTGTGGAGCGACTGCGTCCCACCGAGCAGCGCGGCGATCGCTTGGACGGTGACGCGAACGAGGTTGACCTCGGGCTGCTGCGCCGTCAGCTCGACCCCGGCCGTCTGGGTGTGGAAGCGCAGCATCATCGAGCGCGGGTCCTTCGCGCCGAAGCGCTCCCGCATGATGCGCGACCAAACCCGACGAGCGGCGCGGAACTTCGCGACCTCCTCGAGCAGGTTGGAGCGCGCGACGAAGAAGAACGACAGCCGGGGCGCGACCGCGTCGACGTCGAGCCCGGCACCGACGGCCGCCTCGACGTACGCGATGGCGTCGGACAGGGTGAACGCGACCTCCTGCACCGGCGTGGCCCCGGCCTCGGCCATGTGGTACCCGGAGATGGAGATGGTGTTGAAGCCCGGCAGTCGCTCGGCGCAGTAGGCGAACGTGTCGGCGACGAGGCGGAGCGAGGGAGCCGGCGGGAAGATGTAGGTCCCGCGCGCGATGTACTCCTTCAGGACGTCGTTCTGGATCGTTCCCCGCAGGTCGGCCGCCGCGACCCCGGACTCGTCGGCCGCGATCTCGTACATCAGGAGGAGCAGGCTCGCCGGCGCGTTGATCGTCATCGACGTCGACACGCGGTCGAGTGGGATGCCGTCGAAGAGGGCCTTCATGTCCTCCACGGTGTCGATGGCGACACCGACACGCCCGACCTCGCCGAGGGCGAGTGGGGCATCCGAGTCGTAGCCCATCTGCGTCGGCAGGTCGAAGGCGACCGAGAGCCCGCTCGTGCCCTGCTCGAGCAGGTACCGATACCGAC
>JBEAQO010000233.1:0-14693 GCA_041163825.1 Actinomycetota bacterium
GCGTTCCCGCTCCCCGCGGACCAGTGCGACCGTCGCACCGATGCGCTCGGCGTGCCGGAGCTGGCGGCCGAGGCGCGCATCGTCGACGTAGACGTCGACCGCGAGGCCGGCGCGCCGCAGCCGCTGTCCGAGGGCGAGGACGTCCGCGGCCCCCTCCGCATCGACGACGGTGAGCATCGCGTCGGGACCGGCAGTCGCGGCGTCGGCCTCGCCCAGCAGCGCCAGCACGCGCTCCGTCCCGATCGAGCCGCCCGTCGCGGGGACGGCGGTCCCGCCGAGGCTCCCGACCAGCCCGTCGTAGCGGCCGCCTGCCGCGATCGACCCGGAAGCATCCGGGTGCACGACCTCGAAGACGGGGCCCGTGTAGTACGACAGGCCGCGGGCGAGCACCGGGGCGAACACGAGGGGCGCGCTCATCGACCCGGTGACGAGGTCGAGGAGCCGGTCGACCTCCGCCAGCCCGGACCGGCCGCGCTCGGTCGTCCTGATGCGTTCGCGCAGCGCCGCATCCGGTTCGGGCTCGGCGAGGACGGAGGCGAGCGCGACCACCGAGGATGACGCGACGCCCCGCTCCAGCAGTTCCTTCGCGACGCCGTCGACCCCGACCTTGGCGAGCTTGTCGACGGCGACGAGGGTCGTCTCCTCGAGCACGGGCGGGATGCCGAAGGCCTCGACCAGCCCTCGGAGGACGTCCCGCGCGTTGAGCAGGACGCGGAAGCCCTCGAGGCCGAGCGCGACGAGCGCGTCGTCCACCGCGAGCAGGGTCTCGGCGTCGGCGAGCGGGGACGCCGAGCCGACCGTGTCGAGGTCGCACTGGGTGAACTCACGGAAGCGACCGCGTCCGGGCCGGTCCGCGCGCCACACCGAGGCGATCTGCTGGCGCTTGAACGGCATGGGCAGCGCGGTGCCGTGGCGTGCGACGACGCGCGCCAGCGGCACCGTCAGGTCGTAGCGCAACGCCAGATCGGCTTCACCGCTCGCCTCGTGCTCCCCCCGACGGAGGATCTTGAAGACCAGCTTGTCGCCCTCCTCGCCGTACCGGCCGGTCAGCACCTCGAGGCGTTCGAACGCCGGGGTCTCCAACGGTGCGAACCCATGGGCCGCGAGCACGTCGCGGACCGTCGAGAACGCGCGCGCGCGGCGGGCTGCCTCGGCCGGCAGGAAGTCGCGGGTTCCGGCCGGCGGGTTCACGTCGATGGCGGCCAAGGGGGCTCCGGGGTCCGTCGGGATCGGTCGGTGCGGTCGGTGCGGTCGGTCGGTCTCGTTCAGGCGCGCGGGGTCGCGAGCCCGACGAGGTGGGGGTTGCGCGATCGCTCGCGGCCGATGGTCGTGAGCGGACCGTGTCCCGGCAGGACCAAGGTCGCGTCCGCGTGGCGGTCGAGCGTCGATGCGAGCGATGCCGTCATGGCCGTCGCGTCGCCCCCGGGGAGATCGGTGCGACCGACCGAGCCCGCGAAGAGGAGATCGCCCGAGCAGAGCAGCGCGCCGGCATGCTCGATGGTCTCGCCGTCGAGCTCGACCACGGTCGCCTCCGGCAGGGACGTGGTCAGCGTGACGTGCCCGGGGGTATGGCCCGGGGTGTGGTGCACGTCGAGCGCGAGCCCGGCCAGCATCAGCCGCTGACCGTCGACGAGGTCACGTCGGTCGACGCCGGCGGTCGGCCAGTCCGCGATGCCGAGCTCGTCCGCGATGCTCTCGAGTCGCCCTCCGAAGCCGGCTCCGGGGTCGTCCCAGAGCCAGCGGTCGGCCGGGTGCAGGTGGACCGGCACGTCGAGGAGCTGCGCGAGCGCAGGCGCGGACCAGAGGTGGTCGAGGTGGCCGTGGCTCAGCACGATGGCCTCGGCCTCGAGCCCGAACCCTGCGAGCAGGGCGGGGACGGCCTCGAACGCACCCTCCCCCGGGTCGAGGACGGCGACCCGGCCGCTCGAGGGTCGGCCGAGGACGACGCAGTTCGTCCGCCAGCGCCCGAGCGCGCGGGCGGCGACGAGCCCATCGACGGCTGCCACGCTCGCTCCTCCGGCCCGGCACGCTCGTCGGAGGCGCCGGTCCGATGGAGGCTAGCCGGAGGCCGTTCTCGTCCCCGTGGTCCCCGACGCCTGCGGGATGACGCGGTAGGCGTCGTAGACACCATCGACGCCCTGCACGACGCGCAGCGCCTCCTCGAGGTGGGCCTGGCCTCCGAGCTCGAACGAGAAGCGCAGGACCGCGACGCGGTCCCGACGGGTGGTGACCTGCGCCGAGATGATGTTGATGTGCAGATCACCAAGCACGGTCGTGATGTCGCGGAGCAGGTGCTTGCGGTCGAGCGCCTCGATCTGGACCGTGACGAGGAAGTTCGCCGCGGACTCCGCCGCCCAGTCGACCGGGACGAAGCGATCCTCCTCCTCACGCGCGAGGTCATCGACGTTGGGGCAGTCCGCACGATGGACGGAGACGCCACGCCCGCGGGTCACGAACCCCCGGATCGCGTCCCCCGGGACCGGCGTGCAGCAGCGCGCCAGGCGGACCAGCATCCCGGCGTCGCCCTCGACCCGCACGGCCTCCGTGCCCGAACCCGGACCGATCCGGATCGGCGCGACCGTGCTGACGACGGGCTCGCTCGACTCGGCGTCGGTCTCGCCGGTCAGCTCGTCGAGGAGGTGCTTCGCGACCGTCCCCGCGGACACGTGCCCCTCCCCGACGGCTCGGAAGAGCGTGTCCGGGTCGCGGTGACCGAGGGCCTGCGCGACCTCGCCGAGGTCGCCCGAGGCCATGGCCCTCGCGTACCCGATCCCCTGGCGTCGGAGCGCCCGAGTCACGGCATCGCGTCCGCGCACGAACGCATCCTCGCGACGCTCGCGGTTGAAGTGGGCGCGGATCTTGGAGCGGGCGCGCGAGGAGCGGGCGAGCTGGAGCCAGTCCCTCGACGGCCCGGCGTCCTCCGCCCTCGAGGTCAGGATCTCGACGGTGTCGCCGTTGACCAGCGTGTGGTCGAGCGACACCAATCGACCGTTGACGCGGGCCCCGATGCAACGGTGGCCGACATCGGTGTGCACGGCGTAGGCGAAATCGATCGGTGTCGCCTCGGCCGGCAGGCCGATCACCGTCCCCTTGGGGGTGAAGACGAAGACCTCGTCACGATAGAGGTCGATGCGCAGCGCCTCGAGGTACTCATCGGGCGTCTCGACCTCGTCCTGCCAGTCGAGCAGTTCCTCGAGCCATGGCAGGTCGTCGGTGCGCTCGTTCGCAGCGTCGCGCGCTGACTCCTTGTAGCGCCAGTGCGCCGCGACACCGAGTTCCGCGGTGCGATGCATGTCGAGCGTGCGGATCTGGACCTCCAGCGGTCGACCCTGTGGGCCGATGACGGAGGTGTGCAGCGACTGGTAGTGATTGAGCTTCGGCATCGCGATGTAGTCCTTGAAGCGCCCGGGGACGGGGCGCCAGGTCGCGTGGAGCTGACCGAGGACGGCGTAGCAGTCGCGCACGGAGCCCACCACGACCCGGACGGCGACGAGGTCGTGGATCTCGTCGAACTCCTTGCCGCGCAGGACCATCTTCTCGTAGATCGAGTAGAAGTGCTTCGGACGCCCCGTCACCTCGCCCTTGATGCGCAGCACCTTCAGCTCATCCTCGATGCGTCCCATGACCTCGTCGAGGTAGGCGTCTCGCTCGGGGTTGCGCTCCGTCACCATCTCGACGATCTCGTCGAAGCGCTTGGGGTGGAGGGTCCGGAAGGAGAGGTCCTCGAGACGGAGCTTGAACGCCTGCATGCCGAGCCGGTGCGCGAGCGGTGCGTAGATGTCGAGGGTCTCCTGCGCGATCCGCTTCTGGGCCTCGCGCGGCATCGCGCCGATCGTCTCCATGTTGTGCAGGCGATCGGCGAGCTTGATGACGAGGACCCGGATGTCGCGCGCCATCGCGATGACCATCTTGCGCAGGGTCTCGGCCTGCTGGTGCTGCTTGGACTCGACGTGGATCCGGTCGAGCTTGGTCACCCCGTCGACGAGCTGCGCGACCGACTCCCCGAAGCCCTCCCGAACATCCTCCAGCGACGCGGGTGTGTCCTCGACGACGTCGTGGAGCAGGGCAGCGACGAGCGTGTCGGTGTCGAGCCCGAGGCGTGCGAGCTCGGTCGCGACCGCCACCGGATGCGTGACGTACGCCTCCCCGGAGCGGCGCAGCTGTCCGTCGTGGAGGATGGCGGCGTAGCGGTAGGCGCGGACGACCTCGCGCACGTCGGCCTTGGAGGACTCGCGGATGGCCGCAGCGAGCCCGTCGAGCTCCGGCGGCACGCCTTCGCGCAGCCCGATCGGGAGTCGGGCGAGGACACCCATGACGCCCGTCGGGCGCGGAGCGACCGGCGCGGGTCGCGTCCCCCGCGCCCCGTCGACGGTCACCGGCTCGCTCGTCAGGGGGCCTCCTCGGACACCCCCAGCCTACCGAGCACCATCCGGACCACGACCGTCGACCCCGCCGAGCGTGGGAGCTCAGTAGCGCAGGAGCGACACGTGGTCGAGGCCGTGCAGGCGGGCGGCTCCCCCGAGCGCGACGAGCTCGATCAGGAAGGCGAGCCCGACGATGGTGCCTCCGAGGCCCCGCACGAGCTCGGCGGTGGCCGCCGCGGTCCCACCGGTGGCGAGCACGTCGTCGACGATGAGGACCCGGTCCCCGGGGCCGATGGCGTCCTCGTGCATCTCCAGCGTCGCGCTGCCGTACTCGAGCTCGTAGCTGATCGAGCGAGCCCGCCAGGGCAGCTTCCCGACCTTGCGGGCCGGGACGAACCCGGCGCCGAAGTGGTAGGCGACCGGAGCGGCGAGGATGAACCCCCGCGCCTCGATCCCGACCACCTTGTCCACCGTGCCGCGCCCGAAGTGCATCACGATGGCGTCGACCGCCGTCGAGAACGCGATGGGGTCGAGCAGCAACGGGGTCACATCCTTGAACAGGATCCCTGGCTCGGGGAAGTCCGGGACATCCCGCACCCGTGCGTCCAGCAGCCGCGTGTCGATGCTCACGTCCATGCTCCGCTCCTCGCCTCGCCGGCCCGTGCGCCCCTCACCGACGCCGGCGACGACCGCGTCGACCCTCGCCACGAACGTAGTCCGTCGTGATCGGTGCGCGCCCCTCGTAGGCGGCGTCGACGACGGCATCCGCACCGTCCGCGCCCGCGCGCGCGGCCTTGGCGACCCGACGACGCTCGGCCGGCTCGCGCGACTTGAGCGCTGCGTAGAGCGGCGCTGCGACGAAGATCGACGAGTAGGCGCCGATGGCGATCCCCACGAAGAGCGCGAGCGCCAGGTCCTGCAGCGTGGTCGCCCCGAGGACCTGGCCCCCGATGAGCAGCAGCGCACCGACGGGGAGCACGGAGGTCAGCGTGGTCGCGATGGAACGCACCAGCACCTCGTTCAACGAGACGTTGACCAGCGCCGCGGTGGTGCGACGACCCGGCTGCCCGAGCGTGTGCTGGTTCTCCTGCACCCGGTCGAAGATGACCACCGTGTCGTAGAGCGAGTAGCCGATGATGGTCAGGATCGCGATGACCGTCGCCGGGGAGACGCTGAACCCGACGAGCGCGTAGACGCCGACCGTGATGGCCACGTCGAACGCGAGCGTCACGATCGCCGCCACCGCCATGCGGCGCTCGAGCCGCACGGAGATGTAGATCGACACCACGACGAGGAAGACGGCCAACGCCTGCAGGGCCTGCCGGGTGATGCGTTCGCCCCAGGTCGGACCGACGAAGGTCTCCTGCACGTCGGTCGCTCCGGCAGCGCGCAGCAGCGCCTCGCGCACGGCCAGCGCCGAGGGCGAGCCCGGCTCCAGCGCGGCCGTGCGCACGAGCGCACCACGACCCTCGCCCTCACCGCTGAGCTGCACGATGACGTCGGAGGCACCAGCCGCCTCCGCCGCGGACCGCAGGTCCGGGACCTCGACCGCCGCGTCGATCGACTCGAGCCGGAACGAGGTCCCACCGACGAAGTCGATGCTGAGCTCGAGCCCACGGGTGACGAGCCCCCCGAGCGCGATGAGGAGCAGCACGGCCGACACGGAGGCCCACAGGCGACCGCGACCGATGATGCGGAGCGTCGGGAGCCTCATCGTGCCGCCTCCTCGACCACCTGCGGCGACCGCGGGACCGGTCGTCGGATGCGACCGGCGCGCGCGAGCAGGAAGACCACGGGACGGGTGAACAGGTAGAGGATGGCCAGGTCGAGCAGCGTCGCGAGCCCGAGCATGAGGGCGAACCCACGGACCGGCCCCACCGCGAGCGCGTAGAGGATGACGGCGGCCGAGAACGTCACGGTGTTGCCCGCGAGGTTGGTGCGGAACGCCGAGGCGAAGCCCTTCACGGTCGCGCTCCGCACCGTCTTGCCGAGACGGAGCTCGTCGCGGAGTCGCTCGATGAACAGGATCGTCGAGTCGGCCGTGATGCCGACCGCGACGACGATACCGGCGACACCGGCGAGCGTGAGCGCGAAGCCGAGCCGACCGAGCAGCGACACGATGGTGGTCACCAGGACGCCGAAGACGACGAGCGAGAGGAACGCGACCACGCCGAGGCTGCGGTAGAGCACGAGCAGCAGGACACCGACGAGCGCGAGCCCGATCAGTGCGGCGACGAGGCCTGCTTCGAGCGAGTCGGCACCGAGCGTCGGGGACACGGTCTCGAAGGTCGAGGGCTCCAGGGTGATCGGCAGCGCACCCGTGCGCAGGACGAGCGCGAGGTCCTCCGCTTCCTGCCGCTGCACCTCGAGCGCGCCAGCTCCCACGGTGATGATCGCGCTCCCACCGGTGATGCCGGTCCCGCAGCGGACCTCGGGGTTCATCGCCGGTGCGGTCTCCACGACGTCGTCGAGCACGATCGCGAGGAGCCCCGGCTCGCCGGCATCCCGGAGGCAGGCGAGCTCGCCCGTGACCGACGCGAAGGCCTCCCCACCCGCACGGTCGAGGTCGAGGGAGACCGCGTACGCGTTGTCCTGCAGGACCGGGAAGGCGTCCGAGAGCGACTCCCCGGAGAGCGCCGCCGGCCCGACCCGGTACTTGGTCGCGCCGAACGCGCTGACGTCCAGGCCCTCGATCGCTGGCAGGACGACCCGCCCGCACAGCACGGTCTCCTCGTCCGCCGGCGCGAGTGGGCGCTCGTCGACCGGCGCGGCACAGTCCGGCCCGTCCTCGTATCCGGGGCTTCCCGGGGCGAGCACCTCGAGGACCGGCCGGAACCGCAGCTGCGCCGTCCGACCGATGAGGTCGCGCAGCCGATCGGCGTCGGACGCCCCCGGGAGCTGAACCAGGACGTCGGTGCCCTGACGGGAGATGTCGGGCTCGGCGACCCCGAGCGAGTCGACCCGCGCCCGGATGACCTCGATGGTCTCATCGACGATGGCCTCGAAGTCCTCCGGCACCTCCGAGCCCTCCGGCAGGACCGGTCGGTACACCGCGCTGATCCCCCCGCGAAGGTCCAGTCCCAGCACGGGGCGCAGCCCCAGTCCCAGCGCTGCGGCGGCGGCAGCGACGACGAGGAGCGTCGCGACCAGCGTCGCGACGAGCGGTCGGGCGTTCACAGGGGTCCCCTCCGGCGATCCATGCTCATCCGACCGGGGTCCCGTTCACGGACAGGCGGAACTCGCATCCGAGCGTCCGTGCGGCACGGCGGCACATGATCATGCGATCGAGGAAGATCTCGAAGTACTCCAGCACCGTAGAGCGGCCGTTGTCGAGCTCCAGTTCGAGCGTGATGGTGCCCGCGGTCGCGTCGACGCGCAGGAACGAGTGCGTCACCGCGTCGTTGACCCGGTCGTGGATGTCGAGCGCCGGGTCCGCGCCCTGCCGGACCCGGCTCCGATGCACGTCGGACTTGTCGGCGAGGATCACGGCCGCAGACACGGGGCCGATCGCGCTCCCGTACTGCTCCTCGTGGTTGCCCACCGCGGAGAGCACCATCCCGATGCGGTAGGGATCGACCTCGAGCCGGCGCAGCGCGTCGTAGGCGATCCACGCACTGGAGAGCCCGTGGTTGGCGCGCGTCACGACGTTGCCGACGTCGTGCAGGTACCCGCCGATGGCCGCGAGCTGGCACAGGTCCTCGTCCCTGCCCAGATGGTGCAGGACGTTGTAGGCGATGCGGCCCACGAGGTTCGCGTGACGGAAGCCGTGCTCGGTGAACCCGAGCTGCTCGAGGGACTGATCGGCGAGCTTGATGAAGGCGCTCACGACCTCGTCCTGCTGCAGCCGCGTGAGCACATCCACGTGCGAGCCGGTGCGGGCCTCCGCCTCAGCGGCGACCCGACCGGCCTCGGCAACGGCCGCGGCAGCGTCGATGCCCCGCAGCAGCGCCACCTCGGGCGTCTCCCGGCGGCCGGCCGCGGGATCGACGAGCGACGAGGGGGCATCCTCTCGCGGCCGGGGCCCTCCGAGGGAGCTCATCACGCTCGGGCGCCCTCGTCGCCCGCACCATCGTCGCTCGCAGCGTCGCCCGCCGCGGGCTCCAAGCGCCGCGCGACCGCGCTGCGCTCGAAGCGGACCACGACATCGGGAGCATCGTCCTCGTCGTAGGTGATGCCGAGGTCGACCGCCTCGGCGTCGAGCGCCACGACCTCGCCGTGCAGCCCACCGATCGTCACGATGAGGTCCCCCACCGCCAGGGACGAGAGCAGCCGCTGCTGCTCGCGCCGGCGCCGCTGCTGTGGTCGGATCAGCAGGAGGTAGAGGAACGCCAGCAGGAGCAGGGGCAGACCGATGCCCTCGAGGGCGGCCACGTCACGGCTCCGGGTCCGGGGAAGGGCGGTCGGGGAAGCAGGGGGCCCCGCGGGGCCGGTCCCCGAGCCTAGCGCCGTGGCGCGGGCCGGGACCGACGCCTCAGGCGTCGTCGGCGCTGTCCGCCGGGTCGAAGAGCGCGACGGCCCCGGGGGTGCGCGGCTCCGCGAGCCCCGCCGACGGCGGTGGGGTACGACCGAGGTGCACGTAGCCCGCGGCCGTGGCGATCCGTCCTCGAGGGGTGCGCTGCAGCAGACCCCGACGGAGCAGGAACGGCTCGACGGCGGCCTCGATCGTCTCCGGCTCCTCGGCGACGGCGGTCGCGAGCGTCGAGAGCCCGACGGGCCCCCCGCCGAACCCGTCGACGACGGCCTCGAGGACCCGACGGTCGAGCCGGTCGAGCCCGAGCTCGTCGACCTCGAACACCTCGAGCGCCCCTCGGGCCACCGCCACGTCGATCGTCCCGTCCGACTCGACCTCCGCGAAGTCGCGCACCCGACGGAGCAAGCGGTTCGCGACGCGCGGTGTGCCGCGCGATCGTCGTGCGACCTCGTGCGCACCGTCACGGTCGACCGAGATGCCCAGCAGCAGGCTCGAGCGCACCACGATCGCCTCGAGCTCGTCGACCTCGTAGTGCTCGAGCTGGGCGGCGAAGCCGAACCGGTCCCGCAGCGGTCCGGACACGAGCCCTGTTCGGGTGGTGGCGCCGACCAGCGTGAAGCGCGGCAGCTCCAGGCGGATCGAGCGCGCCCCCGGCCCCTTGCCGACGACGATGTCCAGCTGGAAGTCCTCCATCGCCGGGTAGAGCACCTCCTCGACGGTGCGCGGCAAGCGGTGCACCTCATCGACGAAGAGGACGTCACCGGGCTCGAGCCCGGTCAGGATCGCAGCGAGGTCGCCGGGACGCTCGATCGCCGGGCCCGACGTGGCACGGAAGGCGGCTCCGACCTCCGCCGCGACGATCGCGGCCAAGGTCGTCTTGCCGAGCCCCGGTGGCCCGGAGAGCAGGACGTGATCCGCCGGCTGGCCCCGACGCTGCGCACCGGCGAGCACCAGCTCGAGCTGTCGACGCACCCGCTCCTGACCGACGAACTCGTCGAGCCGGCCCGGGCGGAGGGAGGCCTCGAAGCGCTCGTCCTCGGACACGGCCCGCGGCGAGAGCACCGACGCCCCGACCGCATCCTCGGGGGCGGTCACCGGAGGCTCGGAGCGGTGCGGGGCGACTCGGCGCCGACCGTGAGCTTCGCGCCATCGAGGGCACGGAGCGCCCGACGCAGGAGCGTCGCGTCGTCCTCGTCGGGCTCGGGCGCGAGCGTGGCGAGCACGCCCGACACCTCGGTGCCCGAGAAGCCGAACCCGTCGAGGGCGGTCCGGACGGTCGCGAGTCGCTCGTCCTCACCGGCGGGAGGGACGGCGCTCCCACCCGATGCCGCTGGGACCCGGTCGGCGAGCTCGAGCACCATGCGCTCGGCGAGCTTGCGCCCGACGCCCGGCACCGCGACCAGGGTCGCGGTGTCGCCCGCAGCGATCGCGGCGGCCAGCACCGCGGCCGGGTGCGTCGCGAGGGCCGCGAGCGCGAGCCGGGGCCCGACCCCGGACGAACCGAGCAGGAGCTCGAACAGCTCGAGGGAGGCGGCGTCGACGAAGCCGTAGAGCGTCATCGAGTCCTCCCGGACCTGGAGCGACGTGTGGAGCTCCAGGACGCGTCCGACGGAGGGCACGTGCATGCCGGCCGGGACGTGGACGAGGTAGCCGACCCCGTTGACGTCGAGGACGACCCGGCCCGGACCGCGGTCGACGACCGTCCCTCGCAAGCGGGCGATCATGCACCGACCCCCGCCACGGGACCGCCCGTGCTCGACACGATGCGGTGTCCGGCGACACGGGCCTCCCAGCCGCCGAGGCCGACGGCGAGCGCGTCTGCACGTTCCGTCGCGACGGCGCGTGCCGTGCCGCCCGCGGTGATCGTGGTCGTGAGCCCGTCGGCCCGCGAGCGCGCGAGGTGCGTCAACGCCACGGCGAGCGCGTCGGTCACATCGACCGGACCGGGGAGCGACGCGACCCCGAGCTGCGCCCGCACGAGCCGGGCGACCGCCGCCTTGTCCGCAGCGCCGTCGCCGGCGACGGTGAGCTTGACCTCGTTGGGGCTGTAGGCGACGACCGGCAGTCCCGACTCGGCGGCGACGAGCAGGGCCACGCCGGCGGCTTGGCCGGTGGCCATGGCCGTGCGCGCGTTGGCGGAGAACAGCACGCGTTCGACGGCGACGACGGCGGGCGAGAGACGCTCGACGGCCTCGCTCAGCGCCAGCCGCAGCCGATGCAACCGCTCGGCGGTGGGCAGGGCCGGGTCGGTTCGCACACAGGTGGCCTCGACGAGCCGAGGGCGCGACGACGGACCGACGAGGGCTCCGAGTCCGCAGCGGGTCAGGCCCGGGTCGACGCCGAGCACCACCGGCCCCCCGCCGCGCTGTCGCTCGGGCCCGTCGTGCACACCGACCTCCCGCTGACCGGTCCCCGGTCCGCCCGGAGGGCCTCGCCGCCTCGCGGCGCGCGGACCCGTCCGAACAGGTGTTCGCCACGCTAGCACGAGCGGACGGCAGGGGTGCTGAGCCGACACCGGCCGGTCGGCCGCGGGGTCAGGCGTCGAGGGCCGCGAGGAGGTCGTCCGAGAGGTCCACGTTCGCATGCACCTCCTGGACGTCGTCGTTGTCCTCGAGCGCGTCGAGCAGCCCGAGGATGCGCCTCGCGACCGCGGGGTCCTCCACCGGCACCGTCACGGAGGGCACCATGGTCGTGCCCGAAGCGCGCACCACGAGACCACCCGCCTCGAGCGCGGTGCGCAGCTCTCCCTCTCGACCGGCGTCGCACCAGGCGACGAGCTCCTCCCCCTCGTCGTCGATCCCGTCGAGCCCCGCCTCGAGCCCCGCGGAGAGCACCGCGTCCTCGTCCGCCCCGAGCGCGTCGACGACGACCTGGCCCCGACGGCTGAAGAGGAACGCGACGGAACCCGGCTCCGCGAAGCTGCCGCCGGCCTTCGTGAACGCGCCCCGCACATCGGAGGCCGCTCGGTTGCGATTGTCGGTGAGCACCTCGACGAGCACGGCGACCCCTCCGGGGCCGTAGCCCTCGTAGATCGTCGCCTCGTAGGCGGCGGCACCGTCGAGCTCCCCGGCGCCACGCTTGCACGCCCGCTCGATGTTGTCCTTGGGCACGTCCGCATCACGCGCCTTCTGCACGGCCAGGGCGAGGGAGGGCGAGGCGGACGGATCGGCGGAGGAGGCCTCGCGAGCGGCCGACTCGATCGCTCGGATCAGCTTCGCGAACTGCTTGCCGCGCTTCTTGTCCTGCGCGGCCTTGCGATGCTTGATGTTCGCCCACTTGCTGTGACCAGCCATGCGTGACCTCCCGGACGAGCCTACCGAGCCTGCGCGTCGGGACCGTCGGGCAGTCGCGCCAGGAACGCCGCGAGCATCCGATCATCACCGGCCACCTCGGGGTGGCAGGCCATCGCCGTGATGTGCCCCTGGCGCACGACGACGGGCCGACCATCCAGTTCCGCCATGACCTCGACCTCGTCCGAGCCCAGTGCCTCGATGCGCGGAGCGCGGATGAACGACACGTCGACCGGCCCCCCCGGGACGTCGCGCACGTCGAGGCGGGCGTCGAACGACGCGATCTGCCGACCGAAGGCGTTGCGTCGGGTGGTCACCGCGAGCCCCCCGAGCGTCGGCGTCCCGGTGTGGTCGATGACCTCGTCGGAGAGCAGGATCAGACCGGCGCAGGTCGCGAACACCGGGAGGCCACCCGCGATCGCCGCGCGGAGCGGAGCGAGCAGGCCGCTCGATTCGAGGAGGCGGCCGATCGTGGTCGACTCCCCGCCGGGGAGGACGATGGCGTCGAGTCCGTCGAGCCCCTCCGGTCGCCGTACCTCCCGGACGTGGGTCCCGCAGCGCTCGAGCGCGGCCACGTGCTCGGCGACGTCGCCCTGCAGCGCGAGCACCCCGACGAGCGCGGCGCGAGCAGGACCGACCGGCGTCGACGCACGGCCCGACGCGCTGCCCGGGACGGTCGCCCTCACCAGCCCCGACCGGCGAAACGCTCCGCCTCGGGGAGCGCCGAGTCCGAGATGCCCACCATCGCCTCGCCGAGGCCCCGCGACACCTTGGCGATGACGTCGGGGTCGCGGTGGTGCGTCGTCGCCTCGACGATCGCCCGAGCGCGGCGTGCGGGGTCGCCCGACTTGAAGATGCCCGAGCCCACGAACACGCCGTCCGCACCCAGGCGCATCATCATCGCCGCATCGGAGGGGGTGGCGATGCCGCCGGCGGTGAACAGCACGACGGGCAGGCGCCCGAGCTCGGCGACCTCGCGGACCAACTCGTAGGGCGCGCGAAGCTCCTTGGCACGCGCGTGGAGCTCGGTCGGGTCGGTCGTGGTCAGCGCGCGGATCGCGCCGGTGATCGAGCGCATGTGGCGCGTCGCCTCGACGACGTTGCCGGTGCCCGCCTCGCCCTTGGAGCGGATCATCGCCGCGCCCTCGGAGATGCGTCGGAGCGCCTCCCCGAGGTCGGTCGCGCCGCAGACGAAGGGGACGTCGAAGCCCCACTTGTCGATGTGGTGCGCCTCGTCGGCGGGCGTGAGCACCTCGGACTCGTCGATGTAGTCGACCCCGAGCGACTGGAGGACCTCGGCCTCGACGAAGTGCCCGATGCGCGCCTTGGCCATGACGGGGATCGACACGGCCGCGACGATTCCCTCGATCATCTCCGGGTCGCTCATGCGTGCGACGCCGCCATCGCGGCGGATGTCGGCCGGCACGCGCTCCAGCGCCATGACCGCGACGGCACCCGCGTCCTCGGCGATGCGCGCCTGCTCGGCGTCGACGACGTCCATGATGACGCCGCCCTTGAGCATGTCGGCGAGCCCACGCTTGACCCGCTCGCTGCCGGTCCGGCGTTCCGCCGTTGGATCACCCGACGTCATGGTCCACCTCGTCGCCGCAGGGGGCGCAGCCGTGGCGAGGGTAGCCCCGACCCTCAGGGCAGGAGCGCGCTGACCGCCTCGGGCGGCGGGAGGTGGACCCAGGTCGGTCCGGGCTTGAGCGGGAACGGAGCACCGTCCGGTGTCGTCAGCACGAGGAGCGACCCCTCCGTCGGTTTCGACCAGCGGGCCTCGTAGCGTCGGCCGTCACGCAGCACGACCGCCGGACGCGCCTCGGCCCCGGTGACGACGTCGGTCTCCGGGTAGCCGCTGACGCCGACGTAGTGGCGGGTCGAGAGGACGACCACGTTGGACGCTCCGATCCGGCCACCTCCGGTCGCCTCGAAGTCCCGGCCGTTCTGGTCGCGGCGGTAGAGCTCCTCCGCCCCGTCGTAGGTCCACCCCGAGAGGTACCCCGCGGACATCCGGACGACGACGCGCTGCCCCGCGTCGGTGCAACCGTCCTCGGCGGCCGGGCAGTCGAGCCCGCCCTCGGGCACGGCCGGATCGAACGTCCAGCCGATGTCGCTCAACGGTGCCGCACCACGGCCCTCGACCGCCTCGAGGGTGCGCTCGGCGACGAGGTAGAGGTTGTGCGGGGCGTTGCGGCGGTCGTCCCGGTAGAAGCCGGCCGCCCCCTCCGTGATGCGGATCGACGGGGTCGTCGCGAGCAGCTCCTGGACCTCGCCCCGGGCACCGGAGAACGCGAAGCCGGACGGGCCGAGGCCCTTGAGCAGCTGCGTGTCCACCGGCCGAGCGGAGCGCACCGGTCCAGCCGCCTCGGGCAGGGCCGAGTGGAAGAGCACGAAGAAGCGGGTCACGCCCCCCTCGACGACCTCCTCGAAGACGATGTCGGCCGCATCGAGCCCCGACTGGGGCCGTGAGGCTGGCGAGTTCTCGATCTTCACGACGAGCAGCGCGCGCTCGGACACCTCCGGGTCGATCGGGAGGCCCGTGAACGGGGAGAGCGGACGCCCGTC